>JBCBJE010000414.1:0-5379 GCA_038523735.1 Cyanobacteria bacterium J06626_18
CACCTCTCACTTACAGTGGGGATGTCACCGCTACAACTTGACGGAGAGATGCCATCGCAGCGGTGACATCCCCACTGTAAGTGAGAGGTGCGATCGCATGTTCAGCGTCAGTTTCTCCTTGGCTCACAACGCAGTTGGGACTTTTAGGGCAGGTAGCTAGATAGCCCTCTTCAACACCAATGTTGTTGGGGCGAGTGCCACCAAACAAAGCTTTGAATCCAGGCAGTGCAGCAATCATAGGGACAGAATTAGCGTGGGTGACTTGAAGTAGTCTAAACAATACGAGGACTTACAGCCCGCTTGTCAGGATGTTTTGAGTACCTTAATCATAGGATGTAGAGGTGACTGGTCTGCAAAAGCAGGCGTCGCTGCTGTTTACTGACGTCTAAAATTTTCTGATGGCGATCGCTCTTGACTACGAACCGATTTTGGCGACTCTCCGTGCTGACCTGCCGACACTATTTGAGCGCGATATTTCTTACGATATCTACACCCAGGACATTTTCTTCAAAGATCCGGTCAACCAGTTCAAAGGCAAATTCAACTATCGGATCATTTTTTGGACCCTGAGGTTTCATGGGCGGTTGTTTTTCACCGACTTACATTTTGACCTACACGATGTCCGAGTCGAAGCAGAGCGTGTCATTCGAGCCGACTGGACTGTAAGAGGGACCCTCCGCCTCCCTTGGCGTCCAGAGCTGTATTTCGACGGCCATTCACTTTATCAGCTTACACCTGAAGGCAAAATCTACGACCACCGTGATACCTGGGATCGCCTACCAGGAGAGATTCTGCGGCAGTTTTTACCAGGTCGGAAGGCGTCGATAGGGGGATAGCGTAATGGGTTGAAACGCAGCATCATTGTAGGTGTCTAGCGTTCGTGTAAGGCGTTTGGCCACCCTACAAACAAAAAGTGAGATTCGCCATTTTTCCAAGATTTTTTCAGCGGTCGAGAAACGAACGGATATGGCGAATTAGGTCTGCGGGTTTCTCTTCAATCACCAGATGCCCCGCTTCGGGGATCGACTGGAATAGTGAGTTCGGGATCATCTTGTGGAGCGTCTCACCTCGCTCAAGCGGAATCCACTCATCCTCAGCGCCCCACAAAATCAGAACCGGCTTCTTAATCTGTGCATAGAGAGCCTGCACCTCGTCCGTGTAGGCCACATCCGATTGGGCAATCTGGCGATAAAAAGCTGCTTTGCCAGGGTTGCCCGCCCAAGGAACCAGGATCCCATCTAACGTCGCTTTATCCAGGGGCTGGAAAGCAGCCGTTTTGACATAAGCCCGCACGATCGCATCGTGAATAGAGTCTGGAACCCCTGCAAACGCCGCCTCATGAACTTTGATGTGCTGAAAGAACGGCGAACCCCAAGGCGCGATCGCCACTGGGTCAATCAACACAATTTTTGCAAAGTCTCGCTGGTTGAGTAGATGTGTCCTGAGAACCGTCGCGCCGCCAAAATCATGTCCGATAATGCAGGGATTTTCTAATTGCCAGTGATCCAGCAATTGAGCCAATACCTGATTCTGGATCCCAAGCGAAACATCGCTCGATGCTTTGTCTGACTGACCATACCCCAGCAAATCGAAATAGTGGACTGTGAAGTCTTTGGATAGGGCTTCGATCAGGTGCCGGAGGTTGAATGATGACCAGGGTGTACCGTGAACCAGAACTAACGATGAACCGCTGCCTTTAATTTCGTAGCGCACGGTGCGCCCATCGAAGTCATAGGCTTCTGAAAGGTTCCATTCAACCATCTGTAGTTAGCCCCCCTTCAGTGATTTCAGTAGAAGCAGGGTAGTATTTGGGTACAAATAACTTTTGTATCTTATCCGCATTCAACGCCCGTCAGATCCAAATTCGATGGGTAGTTCGTAGGGTGGGCATTTTTGTACAAGCAACCTTCGCGCTTCATCACATATTCAATGCCCACCACCCCAGATTCAGCTCGGGATTTGGTGGGTAAGCCATAGGGCTGTCGGGTGGGCAAATCGCGGTCTGCTTGGCAGCGAAGACGATTGGTGAAGTGTTTGCCCACCTTACGGAGCTAGTGTCTGTGGAATTAGCGATCGCTCCCCACGCCCTCACGATCGCCCCGGAACCCACGATTCTCCCGAAACTCATCGCGACGTTGCTGGATCCGTTCAGCCAGTTCTGTACGTTGTTCGGGGGTCAAGATCTCCCGCGTGGCCAGCATAATTTCGAACCGCTTATCTGTTGCTTCTTGATGAAGGGCTTGAACCGTTTCATATTGCGATCGTAGTTCCGCCTCAGAAGCTTCCCCCGCCATTAGGGCCTGCAAAGTCTCTCGTTCCGTTCGGATATTTTCACGGAGCGCTTGCATCTCCTCCTGGTTCGCTTCACGAATAGTACGCATTTGAGCAACCTGGTCCTCTGTCAGGCCCAAGTCTGCAGCCAAACGCTCCAGGTGCTCCCCCGGTTCATCCCGCTCAGAACGAGTCGGGCGATCATCAGTCTGAGCCAGGATTGACCCAATCGCCGAGGTTTTAGCTTGAGCCTGCAGCTGCGATGCCGTGACTACACCCGCGATCGGCAAAATCAAACCAGCGGCCATCAAGGTTGCAATTGTTCGTTTCATCAGAAGTTATCTCCAGTATTAGGGAATAGGGAACAGGCAGGGGTAGAGGGGCATAGGAGGACGGAAGGGTGGACGATGGTGGGTAGTGGTGAGTAGGTGGTGGGAAACCCGGTGAACTAATCGCTACTAACCATCAACCATCCACCATTAATAACGAAGAATGGAGAACCAAGAACCAAGAACTAAGAACGTTCAGTACGGCATAGCATAGACCGATAGAAACCAGCCGGGATCAGTCATGTCCGAGTCAAGGCCATAAGAATCGTCGCCGAAGGCGCTGCCGTACCAGGTTTCTGTCAGAAAATCATCGACAGCGGCCAGCTCTGCTTCCTGCGATGGGGGACGCCAGTTGAGCCAGCCTCCCCAGGCCAACAATGCTGAGGCTGCGATCGCGGGGATCGTCCATCGGTAGGGCCGACGAGTGGGACGATCGCAGCGCGAGTGTCCCACTCGTTTGCGAGACGAGCCTTCTGCTTCAACGGTAACCATAAGCTGGTCTTCCAAGTCAGGAGATGGATTAGGAGGTTCTGGCCGATGGCGGCGCAGAAACTCAACTAAGCGATCGTCGTCAGGTGGGAGGGTCATAGTTGTACCCCTTCGTTTTGCAGAAACTGTCGCATAGCAGCGCGGGCATGGTGAAGTCGTGATTTGATGGTGCCCACAGGGACGTTCAGGATAGTGGCGACCTCTTGCTGGGGCAGATCCTCCAAGTCATGCAGAATAATGACGGCTCGGTGATCGAGCGTCAGAGTCTGGAGACTGCGCTGAACCACATCCTGATAGTGGAGTTGGTTCAGCGTGGGAGTTTGTCCCGTAGTGAAATCGGTTGGTGGCAGGCTGTGCCGGTGCGATCGCGCTTTGCCCTTTTGGCGGCGACAGTCTGTTGCCACATTCCAGGTAATGCGATACAGCCAGGTCGAGAACTTAGCTGACTGACGAAAGCGCGGTAGTCCTATCCAGGCTCGTAAAAACACCTCTTGCACCAAATCATCCAAATTATCCACGCCACAGAGTTGATGCAGGGTGGCCCGTACCGGCTGCTGATGGCGGCGATACAGGTTGCGGAAGGCAGCAGTGCGTCCCTGCAAACACTGCTGAATTAGGTCAGTATCTGAGGGGGGAGTCTGCTCCATTCTGGGTTCCAGTACAGTCAATGTCACTAGAGGATCCCTTTCTCAATCTGTAGTCGCCCCTTTAGACTTAGTCGCCTTTGAAAAGGTTCAATGGAATAAGGAATTGAAGATTTTAAGTCCCGAATGAAAGGAGATGGGTTTGGTATGGGTCCTATTCACGTGGTCTAACAACATCTCTGCGGGCGAAAAGAGAGCTTGATATGATCAATCCCAGCATGACAACCAAGCACCCGAGCCACTGGAGCCACGAGAGCCGCTCTCCCAAAACAAAACTTGCGGTCAGTAGACCAGTGACGGGGACAAGTAATGACAGCGGGGCAACTCGTCCTGCGGGATACTTCGACAACAGCTTGCTCCATATTCCAAATCCGAAGAGAGTTGCCCCAAAGGCAAGATAAACGACTGCAAATAGGGAGATCCCATTGATGGTTGCCAAGGCTTGGATGAGCGTCTTGGGAGTATCCAGTGTGAGCGCCAGCAAGCAGAGTGGAATCGGGGCACAAGGCTAGACCAAACAATCAGGCTCGGCATTTTGATCGGCTGGCCTTGACTCGCCGCGATTACGGCTATCTTCCGAACGATTAAGTTGGCGACGCCCCAGAAAGCAGCGCCCGCCAATGTCAGGAGAAGGGCCGCTGAAGGGATCGTACGAATATCTGTAAACTCATGGGTTTGTCCAACCATGACTAGACCTACTGAGGCCATTCCTAACCCCGCCAATTGCGAACTTGACACGGACTCATGGAGAAAGACTACGCCCAATATGAGGGTGAAGAATGCCTGCGACTGAAGCACAACAGAAGCGATCCCAGCGGGCATACCGATGTGCATAGCGTAGAACAGGCACCCAAATTGACCAATGCCGACGGTAGCACCGTAGCCTATCCAGTACCAAGGGTTAACAACAGGGCGGCGAACGAAGAATACTGCCGGTAGTGCCGTCAGCAGGTAGCGAAGCGTTACCAGCAACATGGGTGGTACACCTTCAAGGCCTAGCTTAATCACCGTAAAGTTGGCCCCCCAGATAATAACGACCAGCAGGGCAAGCACAAAATCCTTACGGCTCATAGGGGTATGGTGATTGGGTAAATGTTTCTGCTTAGTCTAACGACGGGGACTGGCAATCACAATATTGCGCCCAGTCTTCAGGTGTGTTGCAGTTTATCAACATCACCGGGGAAACATCGGGGATCGCTTGCACGGTTTGCTGATTGAGCCATTTCTGAAAAGAACGTCTACCAGCGGCAACGTGGGTCTGTAGGCTGGGCAGGCTTGTGTAACGGTAAAACCCGCATAGAGGTTCCCAGCCTTTGGTTGTGCGGGGGAGGTAGGCGATCGCGTTGGGAGGAACGTCCGGTAGAGATTGTTGCCACTGCTGGAGAACCTCCGAACGAAGGGCAGGCAAATCGCAGGCCAGGAGTAAAATCCAGTCAGTTTTAATTTGGGTCAGCGCTTGGGTAAAGGCAACCAATGGTCCGGGTGGGACGGTGTCTGATGCTGGCGGCGTTTCTCGGATCCACTGAGCGTTAGGGGGCAACATCGACTGATACTGTTCGGGGCGAGATTTGACATCCCAAACTGCATCCGTTAGCGTATTGGCGATTTTCCATTGTCGTCGTAATAGGGAGATTCCTTCCAGCTCC
>JBCBJE010000415.1:0-5363 GCA_038523735.1 Cyanobacteria bacterium J06626_18
GATGAAATTTACGGTAGGTAAGTTCCCCAGAATCCTGAAATTTCAGGATTCTGGGGAACTTACCTACCGTAAATTTCATCAAGTAACTATGAAGCTATCCGGTACAAGGTGTTCAGGATCACTGAAACTTTGTCCAGATACCCTGACAATCTCAACATGAATATTCGCATTGGCAATGGCTACGACATTCATCGCTTGGTGACAGGACGCCCCCTCATTTTGGGGGGAGTACACATCGAACATGAACTCGGGCTTTTGGGCCATAGTGATGCTGACGTGTTGACTCATGCAATCACAGACGCGCTTTTGGGCGCTCTGAGCTTGGGTGACATTGGGCGCTATTTCCCACCCAATGATCCTCAGTGGGCAGGTGCCGACAGCCTCAAACTGTTGGCGCAGGTGCATCATATGGTGTGCGATCGCAATTGGGCGATTGTCAACATCGATAGTGTGGTTGTTGCCGAGAGACCTAAGTTAAAACCCCATATCGAAACGATGCGGGAAACTCTCGCGAAGGTTTTGCAGGTAGCGCCTGAGCAAATTGGTGTGAAAGCAACTACAAACGAGAAACTGGGTCCAACGGGGCGCGAAGAGGGTATTGCCGCCTATGCGGTGGCGCTACTGTCAAAACAATAGATAGCGCGATCGCAACTCGGACCACATGATTGAAAGTGCCCAGCCGTGTCTGGGAATTTCGCAATAAACGCCGCAAGTGCTTCAAAAGATACAGGTTCAACTGTAAAATTTTTGTTAAGTTAAGCGGCATTCAGAGTAGATACGGTTGCGCGGTTGGAGGCTGTGTTGCTCAGGATACAGCTCTCGCAAGTTACTTCTGGGCAGAAGTGAGCGCCGATAAATGCGTATTGCATTTCACGATGGATTGAGCAATTTGAGGATCAGCGTATGAGCGTCTATCACGGTTACCAATTTGCGTTTACAGGGCCTAGCCAGCAAGGAGATCTGTCCAGTTGGCATCGCGATAACGCCACACCCTCTTGGTTTCGAGCCATCCCCCCCGAACGTGTTGGGATAGACGGTCACTATGACTATTACGGCCTTAAGAAACGGGTCGAAGTTGCCATCCGCGAGCACTTTGGACATCAAATCTTAGCTGATTTGGCTATTAGCCAGCGAGGTCGCGTTGTCATCCTGCAAGGACGCATCCAGAGTTGTGATGCGCTCCATCGCCTTGTTACAATTGCCCAGCAGGTTGAAGGGACTATCCGAGTGGAGGCAATTGGAGTGGTGGTGGATGCCGAAGCGGGTGCATTGGCTGCTAGGTAAAGCACATCCATGCCGCCTCTGGTCAGCCGTCAAGAAATTCGGGAACAGGCTCTGAAGCTAGGTTTCCACAAAGTGGGAGTGGTTTCTGTGGAGCGACCTGAACCTGCGGTTGCAGAGCGCAACCAGGCACTCCAGAATTGGCTCAGACAGGGCTATCAGGCTGACATGGCATGGATGGCAAATCCTAAACGTCAGGATATTCGTCAGGTAATGCCTGAAGTGCGATCGCTGATCTGCGTGGCGCTAAATTACTATACGCCTCATGAGCGCCCCAATGATCGGCAGCACGGCAAAATCTCTCGCTATGGATGGGGCCGAGACTATCATCGGGTCATGCAGAAGAAGCTAAAAGCGCTGTCGGAGTGGTTGCGATCGCTGGATGCAACGATCCAAACGCGCTTTTATGCCGATACAGGCCCTGTGCAAGATAAATTCTGGGCACAACAGGCCGGCATCGGCTGGATTGCTAAGAACGGCAACGTTATCACCCGCGACTATGGCTCTTGGGTGTTTTTGGGGGAACTGCTGACCAATCTGGATATAGAGTCTGATCGCCCCCATACGTCTCACTGCGGCACCTGCACGCGCTGTTTGGATGCGTGCCCAACGGGGGCGATCGCAGCGCCCTTTGTCGTGGATGCTAATCGCTGCATCGCTTATCACACAATCGAAAACCGCGCGGAAACGTTACCGGATGAAATCGTTAACGGCCTGCAAGGCTGGGTTGCTGGCTGCGATATCTGCCAGGACGTATGTCCCTGGAACCAGCGCTTTGCCCAAGAAACGGATGTAGCTGAATTTCAACCCTATGATGAGAATGTTGCGCCAACGCTTGCGGACTTAGCAACGCTGGATGAAGTCGAGTGGGATCGTCGCTTCCCAGCGTCCGCACTACGGCGCATTAAACCTGCTATGTGGCGGCGTAACGCTCAAGCGGCCCGACAAGGAATGGCAAACAGCAAAAGTTAGCAATGGCCTACAGCGATTTCACCCTCCCTAAAGTGCGAGAGGCTTTTGATTTAGTAGTCAGTGAGCCCGATGATCTATTTGCTGACGCCGTATCTCAAACACCTAGTAGCGCTCTGGCTCAGTTAATCCAAGAGAATCTACCGCTGGCAACCGCTAGCAACACCGAAAAGGCCCGATCAGAACTCCTGATTGCTCCCATTTTGCTAGAAGTACGGCGACAGTATGCGTTTGGGTTCTTCTCAGGTGTTGAGTTCGCTGTCGATCCCAGTAGAGGCTTAACCGGATACTGCGACTACCTCCTGACAGCCTCTAAGGAACTCTACGAAATTCGGCAACCCGTCATCATGCTGGTGGAAGCAAAGAATGAAAATATCAAAGCCGGACTCGGTCAATGCATTGCCGAGATGGTGGCAGCTCAGATTTTCAACCAGCGAGCAGGGGGAGTTGTGTCCCCTATCTATGGCGGTGTGACGACAGGAACTGAGTGGAAGTTTTTGCGCTTGCGGCAGCAGCACTGCGAGATTGACTTGCGAGATTACTTCATAGTGGAACTGTCAAAGATCTTGGGAATTCTGGCTGCTCCTTTCGCAATACTCTAGGAGCAAAGCTTTAGGCAGGGATTGTCTCGAGGGGCGAACTTGCTAGCTCAGTTGGAACAGTTCTTAACATCGTCGGTCGGGCTAGACGATCAATAGGATAATAATCAGTACTTCAAAAACTGACAGGGGATGAGTGCGATCGCACCCATCCTGATACCGGTATCTAAGAGGAAAAGGAATCTTGGTTAGTACTGCGCCCTTAAAAATCACCAAGTCAGAAGAAATTTTTTCCGCCGCCCGCGATTTGATGCCGGGCGGCGTGAGTTCTCCCGTGCGGGCTTTCAAATCCGTAGGTGGACAGCCCATCGTGTTCGACCGCGTCAAAGGTGCCTACATCTGGGATGTGGACGGCAACCAATACATTGACTATGTAGGAACCTGGGGGCCAGCTATCTGCGGCCATGCACACCCCGAAGTGCTGCAGGCGCTCGCAGCAGCACTGGAGAAAGGCACTAGCTTTGGGGCACCCTGCTATCTCGAAAATGTGCTGGCTGAAATGGTCATCAACGCCGTTCCCAGTATCGAGATGGTGCGGTTTGTGAATTCGGGCACCGAAGCCTGCATGGCGGTGCTACGCCTCATGCGCGCTTACAAAGGTCGCGACAAGATCATCAAGTTCGAGGGGAATTACCACGGCCATGCCGACATGTTCCTAGTAAAAGCAGGATCGGGGGTGGCAACGCTGGGACTGCCCGATTCTCCCGGTGTCCCCAAGGCGGCAACGCAAAGTACGCTCACGGCACCCTACAACGATCTAGACGCGGTAAAAAAACTGCTGGAAGAGAACGCTGGGGAAGTCGCCGGTGTCATTCTCGAACCCATTGTGGGCAACTCCGGTTTTGTCCCGCCGCAAGACGGCTTCCTACAATGCCTGCGCGACCTCACCCACGAGCACGATACGCTGTTGGTATTTGATGAAGTGATGACCGGCTTCCGCATCTCCTATGGTGGTGTGCAGGCAAAATATGGCGTCACTCCCGACCTCACTACGCTAGGCAAGATCATCGGCGGTGGCCTACCGGTTGGAGCTTATGGCGGTCGCCGCGACATTATGGAAATGATTGCTCCTGCTGGCCCGGTGTATCAGGCAGGCACCTTATCGGGGAACCCTCTAGCGATGACGGCAGGCATCAAAACCCTGGAAATCCTCCAGCGTCCCGGCACTTATGAGCGCCTTGAATCGCTCACGAAGCGGTTGATTGATGGCCTGTTGGCAGCCGCTCGGGACACGGGGCATGCCGTTTATGGGGGTAGCATCAGCGGCATGTTCGGGATGTTCTTCACGGAAGGACCTGTGCATAACTATGACGATGCTAAGCAGTCCGACACCGAAAAATTCAGCCGTTTTCACCGTGGCATGCTGGAAGAAGGGATTTACCTCGCACCTTCGCAGTATGAGGCCGGTTTTACGTCGGTGGCCCATACAGACGAAGACATTGATAAGACAATCGCAGCAGCTCGTCGTGTCCTAGCCGCTCTCTAAGCTGGTATTAACTTAACCAGAAAATACTCAAACCAAAAAATAACGCTCTGGGATACTTCCTGGGGCGTTTTTATTTCCCCTAAGATGCATCAAGTTTCATCTATACAGAGCCTGCGATCGCACAAGTATTGCCCAGTCGAAAAGTGCCTGGACAAAATTTCCAAGAAGATATATTAATTTATTGAATGAAAAGAAAAACTTGTTGGCTATTTTCATGGTTCATGTTTCACATTAGCCAATGGTTTACCTCAGTTTAAGGACATTTGATAACGTCTTAATCTGCCAATCAATATTTTGCCCTATTGAAAAGCTTCACCAAAAATTCAACTAAATCACCGTAATAATTGCAACTTGCAGTGCCGACTCCCCTTTACGCTGTTAGGCGGGTTTTCTATCCCCAAAAACCGGTCCCCAAATAGGTGTTTGCCGGGTTATTCGTTGGTGTTCTGTTACTGGAAGCGGACAAGGAGACTTGCTTTGAATATTGCTTTTAGCCCAATATCCTTGGGATTAGCATCGCCAGAAAATCTGCAAGGGGAGTCTTTTGTTGAAGCGACGGGTCGTCGGCTGGTACAAACCGAGAGTACTGGGCTACCGGTTGTCTTCGTTGACACGCTGGTGGATGAAAACGACGGTGACCTCAGTGGCGGGGACGTTTCGCTGCGTGAAGCCCTGGCCTTGGTGGAGGCAGGCGGCACCATTGAGTTTGCCGAAGACCTTGCCGGGACCATTGCCTTGGATTCATCTTTAGGGCAACTGGTGATTGACAAAGCCCTGACTATCGATGGAACCGGTGAAGCTGTCATCACCGTCGACGCTCAGGGCAATTCCCGCGTCTTTCGAATCTCGGATGGTGATTACGGAACTCAGCTAAGCGTCAATATTCGAGGCTTGACCATCACCGGAGGCAATGCCGGCGAGCGTTTTAATGCGGATGGTGGCGGTATCCACACTACCGAAAATCTTGACCTGACGAACGTCACAATTACAGGTAACACAGCATTTGATGGCGGTGGTATTTTTGGTCA
>JBCBJE010000416.1:0-5343 GCA_038523735.1 Cyanobacteria bacterium J06626_18
CAGGGCATTTCTTCTATATCGGGTCGGATATTTTGGTAGCACTTTGCTAAAAGGTCTGTATGAAAACCCTCCAAATCATCTGTTTCAATTCTCATTGCAGCTCCCGGACAACAGTCACCATGATGTTCTGATAAATGAATAACGCATCCGTCTTTAGAGACTTGCATGTATAGTGGAAAATCTGCTTCGAAGCGATGTTCCCAATCGATAGTGAAGCCTAGAAAATCAACATAGAACTCTTTGGCTTTCGCTTCATCAAAGATGCGAAGGATTGATGTTGTTTTAATAAAACTCACTGTGAAAGACCTCTTTGCTTAGTAATCAACCAATTGTGATTTAAGGGAAGGATAGCTACTCTATCGGCTGAATGAGTGGCCACACCATTTTATCTGAAGCGCTGTGAGTTTTTCCAGCGACGTTATCCAATCAGTAAGACTGAGATTTTCAATCCTTTGTAATATTTGAGGCTGGACAAACCGTTGCCATCAGGATCGCCGCGCTAATGGCTGTGCCTGCGCCCAGATAAAACGGTGCGGCAACTGCAATATGCGTATACAACCACCCTGCCACAAGGCTTGCAGGTAAAGCTGACAATCCCACCAGCATATAAAAAGTTCCAATCTCCGCCCCGCGTTGCTCAGGATTGACTAAATCGATCACGAATGCTTTTTGTACGCCCCATGTCAGTGCTGAATAGAGACCATAGAGCATAAATAAAAGCCAAATTATGGCGGCACTTTGAGCTGTAGCGAAGCCTAGATAAACCAACGTAAATATCCCATAGCCACTGACGAGTAGAGGACTTCGCCCGACTCGATCAGATAGATTCCCAGCAGTAAATCCTAGGGTTATTTCTACTAGATTGAATAGCGCATATAGCAGCAGCAGTTGTCCCTCACCGATGCCTATGTCCTGGGCCCG
Organism: Cyanobacteria bacterium J06626_18; assembly: GCA_038523735.1. GTDB lineage: Bacteria > Cyanobacteriota > Cyanobacteriia > Phormidesmidales > Phormidesmidaceae > SIO1E4. The sequence continues at coordinate 922 of JBCBJE010000416.1, forward strand.
CAACAGCAGAAAGGCATCCGAAGAGTTGCCTAAACTAAGCAGACCTATCACTATCAAATAGCGACGATAGGGAGAACTTAATCCTTGTAGGGTGAACTGAGGGGCTGGTCGCTGAGAGACCTTCGTTGGCTTGCGTTCTGATACTAAAATCAATAACAATAAGACACCCACGAGAGCGGGAATAAATGCGATCGCAAACACCCCGCGATAGCTACCGGCAAACTGCTGCAAAAACCAAAATCCCAACAGAGGGCCAATGATTTCACCAATCGTCTCCAAACTATGGTGCAGCCCAAACGCTCGACCGCGCTGGTGAACTGAACAGTTCTCTGCAATCAAGGCATCACGAGGGGCGGCTCGCAATCCTTTCCCAATTCGATCAATCAGTCGTGCTACCAGAACGTGTCCCCACGCACCGGCAAGGGCTAAAGCCAGTTTAGATAAGGCTCCTAAGCCATATCCAATAACTGCATAAGGCTTACGCTGGCCTGCGCGATCTGATAGCCAGCCTGAATATAGCTTCAGAATGCTCGCAGCACTCTCAGCGATGCCCTCCACTACCCCAACTGTCCAAGCCGGAGCCCCCAAAACGACCGTTAGGAAGACCGGCGTGATGGGATAGACCATTTTGCTGGCGAGGTCAGTACACAGACTCACCAGACCAAGAGCGATCACGGTGCGATTGAGATCGCGAAACTTATGGCGGGCAAGAGGCGACACAAGATCTGCAGTTAATGAGAAATTTTCTTAATGCGTAGCCATTCTCCCACAGGGAGACTCTGAGAACATGGCTGACTCAGCAGGCAAGTTCTGCTTTCTGGTCGAGTCTCTACCCCTCATGCCATATAATGCTGAACGAAGGGGAGTAGCTGTCGGCATCCGTCGAAACCTCTGGATCAACATACTGGTGATGAGCCTGGTTCAGGGGATGGCGTAGAAAGTAATCTATTTCATTAGCGAGACCTTCACTAAGTTCACGTTTGGCGTGGACTTGGTGAAGTGTTACGGCCTCATCAAGTTCACGTCAGATACCATCGCGATCTGAGGAATTTGAGAGGATGTTGACTGCATTTACCGCTAGTCTGCTGCTAATCACAATATCGGAACTAGGCGATAAGACGTTTTTTATCGCCGCTATTTTGGCCATGCGCCATCGTCGTCGCTGGGTGTTTGTGGGAGCAGTTGCAGCACTAGGCTTGATGACTGTTTTATCGGTCTTGGTTGGGCAGGTGGTGACCCTGCTGCCGCAGTCAGTCGTCAAATGGGCTGAGATCAGTTTATTTGCGATCTTTGGCATAAAACTGCTGTATCAAGCCAGTCAAATGCCTACCGTTGCAGTGGGCTCCGAACAACAAGAAGCGGCTGCAACCGTGGCGAAGGCTGAGCGGGCTGCGAAGCCACAGGGAAACACCCCGCTTGCAATTATTACCGAAGCCTTTGGACTGACGTTTGTCGCTGAGTGGGGCGATCGCACTCAAATTGCCACGATTGCATTGGCGGCGGCGAATCCTCCTGCGGGGGTTGTGATGGGGGCTGTACTGGGTCATGCGGTGTGTGCTGCGATCGCTATCAACTGTGGACGTTGGCTCTGCGGACGAATTTCCGAGCGAACGCTTACTGCATTAGGGGGCGGACTGTTTTTGCTGTTTGCCGTACTGGCGCTGATTTCGGGATGAACACACTCAACGGATGCGCTTGCTGGAAAACACTGCACAGCTTACGATTAGTGAGAATATTTCTTATCAGGCGGGCTGCACTAACTGTGTCAGTTGTGACGAATCAGCAACACCCCATCCGCACTAGGGCACCCCTGCTGGCAGGAGGCATTTGTTTATGCTGGTTGCTCCTAGTGGCCTGCTTTATGGCGAGCATTGCCCTGGGCGTAGCCGACATTGGTGTGCGCGATGTTTGGCAAGCACTGATACAGTCTGATGGTTCGACAGAGCACCTTATTATTCGCACTGTGCGCTTGCCTCGTTCGATTACAGCGCTCCTCGTGGGGTCATCCGTGGCGATGGCTGGGGCCATTATGCAGGGAGTAACCCGTAATCCCTTGGCCGATCCGGGGATTTTAGGTATCAACGCCGGGGCTGCCCTGGCTGTTGTACTGGCCGTGTTTTGGTTCAATGCGGCTTCGCTAACAGTGTATGCTTGGTTTGCTCTGTTGGGAGCCGCTGTCGCCGCGATCACCGTATACGGTCTGGGGTCCTTGGGACGAGGTGGGCTGACGCCACTAAATCTCACTATCGCTGGCGCTGCCTTAACGGCCCTGTTGTCTTCGTTAACGACAGCTGTTCTCATTCTGAGTCAGCGCACCTTGGAAGAAATTCGCTTTTGGCTTGCAGGGTCTGTCGCTGGACGCGATATGGAACTTGTTCTGCAGGTGCTGCTTTACCTCATAGTGGGACTGGTCCTCGGGCTAGCCATGGGCAAACAGTTGACCGCCTTGAGCTTAGGGGAATCCGTCGCCCAAGGGCTAGGGCAGAAAACGGCCTGGGTTAAAGGCTTGGCGGCCATTAGTGTCGTATTGTTGGCAGGCGGATCAGTGGCGATCGCCGGACCCATCGGATTCCTGGGCCTGATTGTGCCGCATATCGTCCGCTTCTGGACCGGAGCCGACTACCGCTGGATTCTGCCCTACTCAGCCCTAGTCGGAGCCATTTTGTTACTGCTAGCCGACATCGGGGCTCGACTCATCATCCAACCCCAAGAACTCCCCGTCGGCATTGTCATGCCACTGCTAGGCGCACCGTTCTTCATCTATCTCACGCGATCGCGGATAAGGCAATGATACGAAGTTCGTTGGTCGTTGATGGTTCTTGGTTCTTGGTTCTTCGTCCTTGGTTGATGGTTGATGGTTGGGTTGCACGTGGCTAGGGCAGGTCTTGAGCGCAGACCTTGTGATTTCCCGATAGTGATCGGTTGAACCTACCTCTACGGTTTGCACCCCATCACCCTGTCACTCCCTCCTCCTGTTCCCTATCTCCCCATCTTCCTCTGCCCCCCTTTTCCCTTAGTCCTTTCTCCCTTAACCCACTACCCCCTTACCCCTCCTCCCCCTTCCCATGACTCAAAACTCTGCCCTCAAAGCAAAATGGCTGGTCTTTCGCACCAGGAGGCTATCGCTGCGGCTCGATCAGCGTGTCCCGGGGGTGATGCTGGGGTTGGGGCTTGTGACTCTAGTAGCGATGATCTGGAGCGTGGGCCAAGGGGAATATCCGGTGCCGCCTCTGGATGTGGTGCGGACAATTTTAGGCTTGCCGACAGACAACCCGGACTATGGATTTATCGTCAATACGCTACGACTGCCGCGTACTTTGGTGGCCTGGGGTGTAGGGATGGCGCTGGCGATCGCCGGTACCCTGACCCAAGGAATTACTCGCAATCCCTTAGCAGCTCCTGGCATTATTGGTGTCAATGCGGGGGCGGCATTGGCTGCCGTCAGTTTGATTGTGGTGTTTCCCACGGTTCCCATTGCAGCGCTCCCCGTGGCAGCTTTCAGTGGTGCGCTGATGGTGGCGGCGCTGATTTATCTACTGGCTTGGAAAGGGGGCAGCTCTCCAGTCAGGCTAATTCTAGTGGGCGTTGGCTTTAGCCTGATCACAGGAGCCCTCACGAACTTGATGGTCACCTTTGGCAATATCTATGACGTGAGTCAGGCGCTGGTGTGGCTAGCCGGTAGTGTCTATGGACGCAGTTGGGCTCAAGTGTTGGCTTTCACTCCTTGGTTAGTGGGATTCGGGTTGTTGTCGCTCCTGCTCAGTCGGGAACTTAATGCCATGCAGATGGGCGATGATGTGGCTCGTAGCCTGGGCAGCCGTTTGGAGTGGCAGCGGGGTTGGCTATTGCTAAGTAGTGTCGCCTTAGCGGGGGCAGCCGTGGCCACAGCCGGTAGCATCGGCTTTGTGGGACTGATGTCTCCTCATATGGCGCGACAGCTCGTAGGGCCATCCCATGAAGGACTGTTGCCTGTAGCGGCGCTGACGGGTGGTATGGTGGTCGTCCTGTCTGACCTCGTAGGGCGGCTGCTGTTTGCCCCGATTGAGTTGCCCTGTGGCATTATCACTGCCATCATTGGTGCTCCCTACTTTCTCTATCTGCTGATTCGTACAAGGCGTGCCTAGTACAATCCTGTGCTCGATAGTAACTTGAGCGATCGCCTACAATCCAATCTTTTCAACCTTCAGTGAGGAACATGCGTGAAAGACCTTGACATCCAAAGCACTACCGAGTTGCTCAACCAAATCATGGAATTTGAGCTAGCAGGCGTGGTGCGCTACACCCACTACTCGCTCATGGCAACGGGGCCGAATCGTATTCCGATTGTGGATTTCTTCAAAGCTCAAGCCAATGAGTCTTTACTACATGCTCAAGAAGCAGGCGAGATTTTGACCGGGTTAGAAGGACATCCCAGCCAGCGCA
>JBCBJE010000417.1:0-5332 GCA_038523735.1 Cyanobacteria bacterium J06626_18
CAGTAAAGCAGTCAGCCAAGAAGCAATGCTCGGTACGCTACGGGCTGTCATGCCGTCGCAGTGGCTATCAGATTTTTACCAGGCGGTCTCTGTATTAGATGCAGAAGATGGGCTAACCTTGATCCATCAGATTCCCGTGGAGCACGCCGAGATTCGGCAAGCGCTTACTGATCACATCAATAACTTCCGGTTCGATATCCTCATCGACCTGCTGAAGCCTGTTTGTTCATAGCCGTTGAGCCGTTTTTAATTCGGTTTACTTTTAGGAACCCTGCGCCATGATGAATACTGATGTTAGCTACCGTGTGCCCCCCACGGAACAGTTTCAGGCTTTGCAGAGCCAGTTTTCGCCTGGAATTGCCTATTACCTACGACGGCTGCTGCGAAAAAATCTTGACCGTTTGCTCACGGCTGATGCTAGCCCGATAAATGTATCCTTGCTGAATGACTTAGAAGCTTTGGTACAAGATGCAGCGGGTGCATCAGCCGCAGCGGTGCTCCAAGAACTTGATCAGCTGGTGCAGCAACATCAGTCCCTTAGCAATCAGGGGCTCAAGCGGCGACGCGACTTGCGAGTAACCGAGCAGCGCATCGTTAGTTTGCTGGGCTTATCGCTGAAGGATATGAATCAACAGGCGACGCTCCTGATTGTGGACGATACCCCCGACAATCTGCGGCTCCTATCCACGGCTCTGAGCGACCATGGCTACACCGTCCGTAGTGCAATCAATGGGGCATTGGCGATTAACAGTGCTCAGATTATCAAGCCCGATTTGATCCTGCTAGACATCATGATGCCGGGACTCGATGGCTACGAGGTCTGTAAACGGCTCAAGGCAGATCCTAAAACCAGTGATATTCCCATTATTTTCATTAGTGCCCTGAACGATGGCATTGATAAGGTGAAGGCGTTTAGCGTCGGCGGTGTGGACTACATTACTAAACCGGTTCAGATTGAAGAAGTGTTGGCGCGGATTCAGCACCAAATCAAAATCTGGAATTTGCAGAAGCGTCTGGAAGACCAAAGCCTGCGTCTGCAGGAAGAAATCAGCCAGCGGCAACAGGCCGATGAGCGATCGCGCCAGCTGTTTGAAAAAGCCGTTAGTGGTGTCTATCGATTAGGCCCGGACGGCAAATTTTTGGCTGTCAGTGAAGGGATGGCTCAGCTCTATGGTTATGAGTCACCAGAGGCTATGATGGCTACTGCCACAGCTCAGACACTCTATGCTAACCCGCGTCAGTACAGCGAATTTATCAATCGTATTCAGGTCGGTGATCTGCTCACCGGCTTTGAATCGGAGATCCGTCGCCCCGACGAAACATCGCTGTGGGTAACTGAAACGGTCCGTGCCCTTCGCGATGACCTTCGCAACTTGCTTTATTACGAAGGCACGGTCACCGACATTTCCGATCGCAAAAAGGCCGAAGATAAATCTCGTCGCAGTCTCCGGCACAGCCAAAAGCTCCTGCTCTCGCTATTTCCTCGCCCTATTGCCGAACGGGTGAGCAAGAAACCCGACCGAGCTGTCATTGACCAGTACGATACTGCCACCGTCCTCTTTGCCGATGTCGTAGGGCTCGATGCGCTAGCCCAAACAATGCCACCGTCCGATTTCCTGAAGTTCATCAATCAAATTTTTGTGGGTTTCAACCGACTAGCAGAAAAATTTCACGTCGAGCCGATTAAGACGCTAGGGACAGGCTATGTTGCGATCGCAGGCGTCCCTACCCCTACCCCCAATCACGCCCTAGCAATGGCCGAATTTGCCCTGCGCCTCCAGAATTCCATGAGCAAATATCGCACCCAAGAACAGGCGCTCACGCTCAGAATTGGCATCCACAGCGGTCCTTTACTGGCTGGCATTATCGGACCCAAACGCCTGAGCTACGACATCTGGGGCGATACCGTCACCACTGCTCAGTGCCTGGAACAAGAAGGCACGAACAACAACATCCAAATCTCATCCACCACCTACGAACTGGTGAAATCCCACTACGCCTGTGAGCAGGGCGGGCAAATCGACTTAGCAGACGGCAGGCGGTTGGTCACGTATTGGTTGCAGAGCCGGTAGGTAGTTGGGGAATAGGGAGCGGGGAGGGTGGGGAGTGGGGAGTGGGAAGTGGTGTGACAAGGGAGAGGGGGAGAGGGAGAGGGGAAAAGGGAGAGGGAGAGAACAAAATCCGTAAGGGTGAGGCATTTGGCCCGTATACTTACCACCCATCGAGACTCCACGCTCCAAATACCTCGCCCCAACTCACCAACCATCAACCATCAACCATCAACCATCAACCATCAACCATCAACCATCAACCATCAACCATCAACCAAGAACTATCAATCCCCCACCGCCAAAATACGGGCCTGGATTCCCTGCCACACCTGCGGCGACACCCGTACAGCGGCCTCTTTACAGCGAATAATCAGTTCCATCGCGTATAAATAGTTGCTTAGGCTAATGATCTCGGACTCAGGCAATGGCAGCAAGTCGGTCGGCAGATGAACTGCATCGAGCCAAACCTGTAGAGCGCGATCGCGAGGCTCGTCCGATGCGCTGTTTTGGGTTCCATCAGGTTTATTCAGGGCAGTCAGTTGCTGTACTAAAGTTTCCATTTGCGGTGCATCCAGAATTTTCAGCGTGTGGAAGGTCTGGACTAAGTCTTGGGTCAAGGACAATGCTGTGGACAGGGCTAGAAACTGATTACTGGCACGATCAGATACATCGACCTGGGTCAATGTCCGAGACGACGCCAATACCCCCGTGCGTGCCAAAATCAGGTCTAGATCCTGGACATAGAGCTGTTGAGTCTGGCATCCCAGCGCCTTGATCAGTGTCTGGGTCTGTTCAATTGCCAGACTCAACGCATGGCTGCTGCCATTGGTATCAGATTCCAGAACTAAAGCCAGCGCTAGCACCAAGACTAATGCCACCGTGCGAGTAGCTGCAACATTGATGGCTTCGGGTAGCTTTCGGGCCGTGGCATCTGTCCATTTCAGTAAGGTCTGCAGTGTTTTGGGTGAAACCCAAGCCTGGGCCTGTCGCTCCATGGCTAGCAACAAGCTATCGGCTCCCTGTTGTCCCGACACCAAACTCGCCACCAGCAAGAATACCCCTCGCCAGTGCTGATCTGTTAGGCGATCGCTCACCAATGACTCAACCTTTTGATTATCGACAAAGCACTTGGCAGTGAGATATTCCTGAAAAGCAGGATGAGCAAACGCATAGACGCCTTGTGTCCGCCGCACTAAAATTCCCTGGCGTGCCTCAAACTCCCGAAAAATCTTGCCTGGACTTAGGTTTGGGGTATTATCATTAGAGGTTTGAAACTGCTGGATGCGACTCAGCACGGTATGTTTTTGAAACCAAGGCTGCTGTTCCTCGAAGCTATCGCGGGCAATTTCTGCTAGCAATGCCAGCGCCAGGTCTACTCCCAACTTCTCAGAAGACGAGTCAGCCACATACCGTTCTAGTGTGATTCCTCTTCGCAGCAATACCGTTAGGACTGTGCCGTAGAGCATGTGCCGGTTTTTAGGCAACCCTCGGAACGTTGTGTAAACCGTACAAAGGAGTATCAGCAGCAGCGGTGTCTGTGCCAGTGCCTTAGCAGCTGCATGGTCAGGACTGTTGAGCTGCTCCCAACAACGTCTGACGATAGGGGCTTCTAGCGAGTGCGATCGCCCCAACCAATGAGCAATGAACTGCTGCATCTGGTTATCGCTAAAGGGCGCGATCGCCACCGGCTGAAAGCGCTTCAAGGCATTGGCAATATCGGCTGAGGTACGGCTGGCGATGACAAAGCGATTCTCACGGTAGCGTTCGACCAGGTTTTCGATATCAGCAATTGCTTTGGGTAGCGTGGAAGGCGAAACAGCATCCAAGTCATCCAGTAGGATCAGCAATCTGCCCCGTCTCAGGCATAGTTCGGTAAAGGTCTGGGGTTTGGCAAATCCGCAGTCCTCAAATGCCTTGACAATGAGTTTTTTGACCGTAATACCCGGCCGATTGAACTGCGATAGTTCTACCATGACGGGGATACAGTCGTGGGCGTATCGCTTCTGCTGCAATTGCGGTACCTTTGATGCAAGGGATGCCTTTGTAATAGCGACTCGCTGCAGTGCCTTAAAGCCAATTTCCCTCAGAAACGTCGACTTTCCAGTTTGCGGGCTGCCCCACACCACCAGATAGGGCTGCTCATTAGCAACTTCGATGCCGGGTCTTCTGCTATCGTCCTGAAATTCAAACCGGTTGAAGCTATTTCTATGAACTGCTGATGGCGACGATGATATGAGTGAAGCGTTGGATAGACTTGTTCGCTTCAACACCTGAACCGTTGTGTTGATCCTGTCGAGCAAAACAGCAGGACTATTCTGGAGATAAGCCCGCTTTAAGGTCCCGTAGCGATCAGCGTAATACCGCACGTACCGCTGGATTGCCTGATCGGATTGCCAGCTTTTGACCAGATCAACTTTGAGCTCTGGATATGGCTGGTGTCCGTTCGGCTGCGTGATTTTTTCGATCAGGCCCGTCATGCCGGCGATCGCAGCCCCAATTAATGGCTCAAATTCAGTCATGTCAGATTCTGAGTCAGGCTAGCCGGGCAGCGGAGTCTGCTGTTAGCTCCTGTTACTTCGCGTTTGATTCAGCATATCGACTATTGCTAACTGTTTACAAGCATCTCGTTCTTTTAAGGAATTTCTCAAAATGAATACACCCCCGGTAGGTTGGCCGAGGCCCGCAACCTAACACTCCAGTGGGTGATTTCTTTCTCGAAGACCATTTAAGAAGACAGAACCCCATCCCCAAGCAACCGATATGATAAAGACAGACCAGCAAACACTTTATCGAGCCTGGTTTGAGTTTCTATGGTTTTTGCCCCTGCGATCGCCGATGTCCCACCGCTGAGTGGCGAAAAGCGGGTTGCCTTTCATCACCTCGACTGGCATGCCTACCAACAAATTCTGCAGGCATTGAGCGATCAGCGATCGATCCACCTGAATTATCTATGCGGCACCTTAGAAATCACTATGCCCCTAGAAGATCATGAGTTTCTGAGTGAACTAATCGGTCGCTTTATTTACTTTCTCGTTTCCGAACTAGGGCAAAAGATCAAAACGATGGGGTCTACAACCCTACAACGTGAAGATCTCAATCGAGGCGCTGAACCCGATAAAGCCTATTACATTCAAAATCAGCCAGAGGTTGCAGGCAAAACAGTGGACCTTAAACACGATCCGCCGCCTGACCTAGTCGTAGAGGTGGACATCACTCATTCTGATATTGAAAAGCTGACGCTGTATGCAGCCATGGGCATTCCCGAATTCTGGCGCTACAAC
>JBCBJE010000418.1:0-5304 GCA_038523735.1 Cyanobacteria bacterium J06626_18
CCTGATCAGGTGATTTAGCTGCGAGGTTTTCATGAGTGTTGATCTGTTTAATATGCCCTAGGAAGGTTTTTCAAAGACGCACTTTATGTTTACAGTCTCTTGCATCAGGAACAATACCGTTTTTAGACCGGCTGACTGCTGAGGCAAATGGAACAAGCTAGAAGCCCAATCCCAGCTTTTTTAGGTCATTCGAGAAATAACTGGTATGATATCGCCTGATATTGGTGTGGCATGGTATGTGAGGAGTGTAGAATGCTGAATTCTGTGGATTTCAGCGGTAAACCGTTCCATTTCATCGGAATAGGCGGAATTGGTATGTCTGCTTTAGCTTATGTGCTAACTCAGCGCCAGCTACCGGTGTCAGGATCTGATTTACGGCTAAGTCATATCACCCAACGGCTTCAGGAAGCGGGGGCGCATATTTTTTGGTGCCAGGAAGCCAACAACCTGAGGTTTTTTGAAACTTCGAGCAACGAGTTAACCGGCAGTAGTCGTCAACCCTCTGATCGTTTTAGATTACGGTCGGATTACGGACTACCGCAGGTGATTTGTTCTACCGCAATTAACGAGAACAATTCGGAGTACCGAGCTGCCCAGCAAATGGGCTGTCCTATCTTCCATCGCTCTGATCTTTTGGCGGCTTTGATGACTCAGTATCAGAGTATTGCCGTTGCCGGTACCCACGGAAAGACAACGACCAGCAGTATGATGGGCTACGCCTTACTGGAAGCTGGTATTGATCCCACCATGGTTGTGGGAGGTGAGGTAGCGGCTTGGAAAGGGAATGCCCGTTTGGGGAACAGCGGTTGGTTTGTAGCGGAAGCTGACGAGTCCGATGGTTCACTCGCAAAACTAGCTTCAACCGTTGGGATTGTTACTAATATTGAGCTTGACCATCCTGATCATTACACCAAGCTAGAGGATGTTGTCGATATTTTCCGTTGCTTTGCACAGAAATCGAAAGTTCTGATTGCTTCGGCAGATTGCGACACAATCCGGCAGTCATTAACACCTGATATCACATACAGTATCGAAGCTGGGCGTGATGCAGATTACACCGTAAGTGAGGTTATCTACGGGGCCAGCGGAACTCAGGCCGTTGTGTGGGAACGTGGGGATCGCCTGGGAATCCTGCAGTTGTCGGTACCTGGCAGTCACAACTTAAGTAATGCCCTTGCCGTTGTTGCGGCAGGTCGTCATCTAGGAATCGAGTTCGACTTGTTGGCGCTGGGATTGGTTAAGTTTGAAGGGGCCAGACGACGCTTTGAGCGTCGTGGTTTTTACAGCGGCATTCAATTTGTCGACGACTACGCCCATCACCCTAGTGAGTTACGGGCAACTTTGTCAGCAGCTAGCTTGCAAAGACTCACAGAATTGCCTTTAGATCCCTCTGTTAAGCGGGTTGTGGCAATCTTTCAACCCCATCGCTACAGCCGAACAGTCGCTTTCCTAGACGCTTTTGCTCGGGCTTTTGAGGCTGCTGATGAAGTGATCATTACTGACATTTACAGTGCTGGAGAGGAAAATGTGTATCAGATCGCCGGCGAAACAGTGGCCCATGCGATCGCAATGCACCATCCATATGTGCAATACTGCCCCACGCTGGAGGCTGTACATGCGGTTTTAGTGGAGCGCTTGCAGCCTGGCGATATGGCCTTATTCTTAGGAGCTGGTAACCTCAACCGAATTATTCCAGAGGTTATGAAGCCCTTTGCGGAAGCCGAGGAAGCTCGGGCAGTGCAGCGCGCATGACCGCTCTGGTGCTGGCAAGTATAGACCTCAGAAGGATCGCAATTGGAGACAAGACATGGTGCTTTCTGCAGATGCTCGTGATGATGTTGTAGCTGAAGAGCTGTTGCCGCTCAAACAGGGAGTTTCCCTGGCTAGCTATACGTCCTATCGAGTTGGTGGGGAAGCAGAGTGGTTCTTGATGCCCAAAACGGTTGCCCAGCTAGCCAGTGGTCTACAGTGGGCGGTGCGTCAGGGGTTACCTGTAAGGATGTTGGGAGCAGGGTCGAACCTGCTAGTGAGCGATCGCGGCCTACCAGGGCTGGTGATCTGCAGTCGCCATTTGCGCGGCATCAGCTTCGATGATGCTAAGGGCCAACTTATCGTTGCGGGTGGAGAACCCCTGCCGAACTTAGCTTGGAAGGCTGCGCGTAAAGGATGGCGTGGTTTGGAGTGGGCTGTGGGAGTTCCAGGAACCGCCGGGGGAGCCGTCTTTATGAATGCGGGTGCCCATGGCGCTTGTATCGCCGATTCCTTAATCGGGGCTGAAGGTCTCACTTTGACAGGTGGAACCGTCAAGCTGCTGCCCGAGGATTTGCGATTTTCCTATCGCATCTCCAGTCTTCAGTCTCAGCTTCGCATGGTGACACAAGCGGTCTTCCAGCTCAGCCCAGGACACCGTCCTGAAACAGTGATTGCCGATACCCAAGCAGCCCTTGAGCGTAGGCGCTCAATGCAGCCTTATCATCTTCCCAGCTGTGGCAGCGTATTTCGGAATCCAGAAGCTCATGCGGCGGGTTGGCTGATTGAGCAAACTGGATTGAAGGGATACCAAATTGGCGGGGCTCAAGTCTCGACACTGCATGCAAATTTCATTGTGAATTGTGGTAGGGCAACGGCTCAGGATGTCTTGTCAGTGATTCGGTGCGTTCAGCAACAGGTTGAGCAGCAGTGGTCACTACGACTACATCCGGAGGTTCGTCTCATGGGAGACTTCGAGAGTGAGCATCCTTAGCTACCCTCTAGTTAGACGGTATTTAGGTTTGTGGGAGAGGTTGGTGAGGCGATCGCCGAGTCAGGATTACCGGCCAAAGGAAAAAAGCAGAGCACTGTACAATCAGGTAGCTTTAATTGAGTTGTACTAAAGGAGATTGGCACCACCATGGCACAAGGTCAAGGATTTGGGTTTGGCCTCGGAAAGATGAAAGAGCTTTCCGAAGCTTTTAAGAAGGCCCAGAAAATTCAAGAGGGAGCCAAGCAACTCCAGGAAGAGTTGGAAGAGATGGAGATTGAAGGTCAATCAGGCAGTGGCTTGGTTACCGTTATCATGAGCGGGAATCAAGAGCCTCGGCGAGTTGTGATTGCTCCGGATGCCCTTAATGAAGGGGCAGAAATGTTGTCCGACTTGGTAACAGCAGCGATGCAAGACGCTTACCAAAAGTCTACGGAAACCATGCGTCAACGGATGGAAGAACTGACAGGTGGGCTGAATTTGCCTAACCTGGGCTAGAACTAGATACTGCTCAAAGCTGTGGGCTTGCCAAGGATGATCTTGACGCGCAATAGTTCCTCACAGGATGATCTTTGGCTTGCCCTGAACAGTCTGTATGGAAGACTATGACCACCAAGCTCTTGTTTGTGTGTCTGGGAAATATCTGTCGATCGCCTTCGGCAGAAAACATTATGAATCACCTGCTGGCAAAACGTGGACTGACTGACCAGTTCAGTTGCGACTCAGCAGGCACTTCGAGCTATCACATTGGCAGTCCCCCGGACCGACGGATGGCTAAGGCAGCTCGCGAACAAGGAATTTTTCTGCAGGGTCAGGCTCGTCAGCTCCAGCCAGAAGATTTCGAGCGCTTTAATTGGATTCTGGCAATGGACAACAGCAATTATCGGGATATCTTGCGTCTTGACCGAGAGGGACGTTATGAAGGCAAAGTTCGCAAGATCTGCGCATTTTGTCGTCATCATTCTGATATGGAAGTTCCTGATCCTTACTACGGTGGCGAGGACGGATTTCGGTATGTAATTGATTTGCTGACGGATGCCCGCGAGGGATTTTTGGACCATCTGCTGCAGGAGTCTACTCCCGCGCCCTCCTAAGTTATAGGTTCTCCTATAGAATTGCCCCTATGTTTGGTCAGGTGCGTTGCAAGGAAAAACCGGTAAAATTCCCATAAGGACATTATGGCTGCTCTGGGATTCAGACTTCAGAAGCTGGCTAAGCGCTTAATGCATCGCTGCAGTCGCATCGTTACTCTGGCTGGGCTGAGCCTAATGGCAACCGCCCACCCCACCTTCAGTGCTGAAGAGATCATCTTCACCTATGGATTCTTCGAACGCACGATCGCGATTGACGACCTTGCTGCCTTTGCTAATGGCCAAGGACTCACGCCTCAACTGCGTCAGTATGCGGATGCTCTGCAACTCTCAGAAGCTGATTTAGAGGCGGCTCAACAATTACTCACCGACCCAGCGGACTTGGGTGAAGTTGCGATGTCACAGTTTCTCTACACAACGCAAGGTGAATTGTTGTTAGATACATTGAGTGAGGTACTGCAGACACCCGCCCGCCAGCCTGGTTTTTTGGCCATTCGCTCGGCTCTGATTTTGGCGGCAGCTGATGATGAAAATGGGCTAACCCTACTCAATTTTCTGAAAAAGTTTCCGACTCCTGGCATCCGCATCGATGTTTCCCAAGCCCTAGGCATCGCTAGCACGATTTCCGAAACGGTTGATCGGGCAGAGCGGGCGATCGCCTTAGTCGAGGCTGATGCCGCGCTAGAAGCAACAAAAGCCACCGATATTCCCCTCCCTTCGCCGGCTCTGGTTGATGCTACGCCGCCTTACACGATCGTTAGACAACCCATCAGTCTGACGTTTCGTCCAATTGAAGCGACCCTCTTCTTACCCCAGGCAACTTCCACCAGTCCGCTACCAGACATGATTCCAGTGATTGTGATTTCTCACGGTTTGGGGGATGAACGTGCCAGCTACGAATACCTTGCCGAGTATTTAGCAGGTCGGGGATTCGCCGTCGCCACCCTCGATCACCCCGGCAGCAATCGTGACCAAATTGCTAGCCTACTGGCAGGGCTTTCGCCCGATTTGGTAGACACCCAAGAATTCCTCAATCGTCCTGGCGATGTGTCTGCTCTATTGGATGCGGTCGAACAATTTGCGCTGCAGAGTAGCACGTTTCGTCAGCGTCTGAATACCCAAAATGTAGGTGTAATTGGTCAGTCTTTTGGTGGCTACACAGCCCTTACATTGGCCGGTGCTTCCTTTGATCCAGAAGTTCTCGAAGCTGCCTGCGGTCCCCAAACAATCTATCTCAATCCATCTCTTTTACTTCAATGCCAGGCAAGAGACGTCACGACTGTGGAGACGCCTTCCTTGGCAGATAATCGAGTACAGGCAATCTTATTGGTTAATCCTATCGGCAGCCAAATTTTTGGACCTTCCGGCTATGCCCAGATAGAGCATCCGGTTATGGTTTTGTCAGCAGCGGCGGATACGGTAGCCCCTGGTTTACCTGAGCAAATTGAACCCTTTACCTGGCTACAAACCTCC
>JBCBJE010000419.1:0-5287 GCA_038523735.1 Cyanobacteria bacterium J06626_18
CAGCACAAACAGCGCATCTAAACCACATCCGATTTGGCAACTGGAGTTTTTCCTCGGGCAAGAACGGGGGATCTAGATGTGGATAACTTCAATGCAACCCCTAGATGCAAGTCTATCCGAAGAAATCTATGAAGTCTCTTGACATCTACCTACTGGATGGTAGATTTTTGAGTCATGGAAAAGAACACTGCTCAAAACATATTGGATGTTGCCCAAGATATGGTACGGAACCGGGGCTATAGCGCCTTTAGTTACGCTGATATCGCCAAGCAGGTAGGCATTCGCAAAGCCAGCATTCACTACCACTTTCCCTCCAAAGATGAGCTGGTGCGAGAGCTGGTGAAGCGCTATCGGGAGGGCATGGCTCGGGCCTGCAATCGCATCGCCCAATCCACAGCCAGCTCTGACCAAAAGCTGATGCAGTTCGCCGATCTCTACCGCAATGGTCTAGAAGCTAACCAAATCTGTCTGTGCAACATGTTGTCAGCCAATTTTGCGGTTCTGCCTCAGCCTGTGCAAACAGAGATTCAAACTTTCTTCCAAGACACCGAAGCTTGGCTCGCAGCATTGCTTCGGCAGGCATTTGATGACCAACTTTGGGACTGCAAACCATCGGTGGAACAGGAAGCCAAAGGTTTGATTGCCATGCTTCAAGGGGCCCAGCTATTAGCGCGCTCCTCAGCCGAGGGTGCAGCTACTTTTGAGCAGGTAGTGTATCCATTGCTAAAGGCTAAATTTGCCCGCGAGTAATTTTTTTACCTCGAAACCTACCTTCTAGTAGATAGCTAGCTCTACTCATTGTTGTCTTCTACTCAGCTGACACTTTAGGTCCGATGCTCTGGGGGCTAGGCCAGTCGCGACAAAATCCAAAATCTAAAATCCAAACTAAGGAGCGTTCATCATGTCTCAAGTATTCGCAGGTCAAAAACTCATTGTTATCGGTGGCACGAGCCGCATTGGCAAGGTAGTCGCACGAATTGTGCTGGAAGGAGGAGGTTCGGCTGTATTGATTGAGCCGGCGTAGTTTGTCCGAAAGACATACGGAATAACATATTACATATTTCCCTGAGTAGAGAATTATCCTGACTCCCGAGAGGGGAGGCGTTCAATAATGCAGCTTTTTGAGCTAAATATATGCGACGACTGGAAAATCCACCTTAAACCAGGGCTAAATTTCCAGACTCATCAAAATTTTATCGAGAGCTCATGATGTGCTTGGAGGCATGAGGCTTGAATAGTCACCGTAGTATGGTTCTGTACCGGTTTATATTCCATACAGATCGCGTGGAATAAGGATGCTGTCTTACCACTACTTGTCGATCACTGAGAAACTATCACATGGGTGACTTCTACGATGCCTTCATTTCCTATGGTCGGGCTGATAGTCAAGCGTTTGTCGTTCAGCTTTGTGAGCGATTGACAAAACTGGGATATCGTATCTGGTGCGATTTCAACGACATTCCGCTGGCCGTTGACTTTCAGAATCAGATCGATGACGGCATTACCAAGTCTCATAATTTTCTGTTCGTCATCTCGCCACACTCAGTCAATTCCATGTACTGCGGCAAAGAAATTGAGCTAGCGATTCAACAGCAGAAACGGATTATTCCGATCTTGCAGGTGGAGCAAATTGATCGCGCGATTTGGCAACAGCGCCATCCTAACGGCACGAACGATCAGTGGGATGAGTATCAGGCAAAGGGGCTGCATTCAAGCTTCCCCAACATGCACTCGCAGATTGGCAAGATCAACTGGGTGTATATGCGCGAAGGGCAGGATGATACTGACCATGCTGTACGAAAGCTGGAGCAGATTTTTCATCGCCACCAAGATTACGTCAAAAACCATACTCGCTTGCTAAATGCTGCCCTAGCGTGGGAGCAAAACCAAAAACAAACCATGTTTCTGTTACTAGGAGAAACCCGCCAGATGGCAGCGACGTGGCTTCAGCAGCGGTTCAGGAACGAACAGGCTCCCTGTCTGCCGACAGATTTGCACTGTGAATTCATTACCGAAAGCCTTAAAAATGCTTACAACCGGATGACGCAGGTGTTTTTGGCCTATGCCCAGCCTGACATCGAGGTCATGAAAAATATTCGGCGAT
Organism: Cyanobacteria bacterium J06626_18; assembly: GCA_038523735.1. GTDB lineage: Bacteria > Cyanobacteriota > Cyanobacteriia > Phormidesmidales > Phormidesmidaceae > SIO1E4. The sequence goes on from JBCBJE010000419.1 coordinate 2,105, forward strand.
CGCTCCAGCGCCAGGGATTAACTGTCTGGAGTAGTCAAACCGATATTCCAACCGGCGAAGCCTTTGAGCAGGCCGTCAACCGAGGCATTGAAGAAGCCGACAATATCGTTTATCTGCTGTCTCCGGAGTCACTGCAGTCGGCATACTGTCAGCATGAATTGAAATATGCATTAGCCCTTAAGAAACGAATCATTCCTATTCTGATCCGTCCACTCGCATCGGCAGTTGTGGACGTTGCCCTGGCGTCGCTGCAGTACATCGACTTGACCGACAATGTCAGAGTCCAGGATTACCAGCTCGATGAAAGTGAGCTGATCAAGACCCTAAATCGGGATGCGGCCTACTATGCTCAGCACAAAACTCTTTTGGTAAAGGCGCTAAAGTGGCAGCGACAGCAGCAGAATCCGAGTGTTTTATTGCGCGGCTACGACCTGCGTCATGCCGAAGCATGGTTGAAGACAGGCGACCGGCGATCGCTGCATCCCGCCACTGACGTGCATCGTGAGTTTATTCAAGCCAGCTTAGATCAGCCACCGCTGCCGTCAATTGACGTCTTCATTTCATATTCCAGTGCTGATGCCGACATTGCACGCCGACTAAATGACGCACTTCAGAGCCAAGGCAAAAGCACCTGGTTCGACCAAGAGAGCATCGCCGCCGGGACCGCCGACTTTAAGCAGGAGATTTACCGGGGCATTGAGGCATCCGATAATATTGCGTTTATCCTATCGCCTCGTTCTGTTAATTCCCCTTACTGCAAGGCAGAAGTGGACTATGCGGCGCGATTGCATAAGCGGTTCGTGACTATTCTCCACCATCCAGTAAAGACCGCCAATTTGCATCCTCAACTGGCAAAAGTGCAGTGGCTCGACTTTAGCCAGCAGCGTGGTAACTTCACAACCCACTTTAACCACCTTATCCGTACCCTCGATACCGATCGCGCTCACGTGCAAAACCACACCCGGTGGCTCCAGCGATCGCTCGAATGGCAGCAAAAAAAACAGAGTGAGGATTTACTCCTCAGGGGGACAGAGTGCGCGGTTGCGACCGAATGGCTCCGGGAAACGCAGCAGCATCGTAAGCAGCCTGCAGTAACGAAGGGCCAAATCGCGTTTATCACTGCCAGCCAAGCGGCACTTGAAGCGGAAGTGCGGCGAGAAAAAAGACGCATGGTCGTTTTGCGTTCCCTGCTGGCGACGATAAGTATCTTACTTGTTTTAGCCGGAGCGGCGAGTGTTATTGCGTTCCAACAAAATAACCGTCTGAAACTCGATCAGGCAGCAGAGCAGAACAGCCGCTCCCTAGCCACCAAACCTGTCGAGGGACTGGTAAATGCTCTAACCCTGGTCAAAAGAAATCGATCCCAACTTGGCGGCACTCGTAACTCGGTTCAATCAACCCTACGAAATGCGATCGGCATCACCATGGAGCGCACTCGCTGGCAGGGCCACACCGATGCTGTTTGGTCAGCCGTGTACAGTCCGAATGGCCAGCTTATTGCTAGCGGCGGATTTGACGAAGTCGTCCGCCTGTGGAATCAAGACGGCACTCCGATTGGACAGTTGGAGGGCCACACCGATGCTATTTGGTCGGTGGCTTTTAGTCCCGATGGCCAGCTCATTGCCAGCGCCAGTTCCGATGGCACCGTACGCCTGTGGGATCGTCAGGGTAATTCGCTGGGTCAACCTTTTCAGGTAAGTCAGGGACACGTAAAGTCAGTGGCCTTTAGCCCTGATGGGACCCAAATCGTCACTGGCGATCAGTTGGGTTCAGTCAGGCTTTGGGACCGTCAAGGAGCGTCCCTGCGTCCACCCTTGCAAGCGAATGGTAGTAGCATCGTCTGGTCTACCGCCTTTAGCCCCGATGGTAGACAGATTGTGAGCGGCAGAGAAGACGGGCTGATTCACCTTTGGTCCACTGAGGGACAGCTCTTGAACACCCTAGCCGGCCATGAAGGTAGGGTGATTGCGGTGACCTTTAGTCCCGACGGCCAGCTCATTGCCAGCGGTGGCGAAGATGCAATCGTGCGCCTGTGGGATCGGCAGGGGAACTTGCTCCATCAGCTTTCAGGCCATGAGGATAGTGTCATGTCACTGGCTTTTAGTCCAGATAGCCAGTGGATCGTCAGCGGCAGCGACGATAACACGCTGCGACTCTGGAATCGCAATGGCCAGCCTGTGGGCTCTCCCCTAGTGGGTCATGAGTATTACGTGTATTCCGTTGCCTTTAGCCCCGGTGGACAAACCATCCTCAGCGGTAGTGAAGACACCACCCTACGCTTCTGGAGTCTGTCCGATGTTCTGCTGCGTAATCCCATTCGTGCTCATGCCGAGGCGATCACTGCGATCGCGGTCACAGAAGATGGACAAACCATTGCCAGTGCGAGCAACGATCGCACAATCCAGCTATGGAATACCGATGGTGAGGCGATCACACCGCCCTTCACGGGACATACGGATACCGTCTCATCGGTGGCAATTACTCCGGATGGACAAACGATCCTCAGCGGTAGTGAAGACACCACCCTTAAACTCTGGAATCGCCAGGGCACTGCGATCGCTACGCTAGAAGGGCATCAGGCGGGCGTTACTGCGATTGATGTGCATCCCACCCAACCCTTGATTGCCAGTGCCAGTAACGACAAGACAATACGGTTATGGGATCAGCAGGGTAACCCCGTTGGCCAACCCCTGGAAGGCCATGAAGATGTTGTTAATACTGTCGTGTTTAGCCCCGATGGTCAGTTCATCATCAGTGGCAGCGATGACCGCACAATTCGCCGTTGGGATTTGCAGGGCAACCCGGTTGGTCAACCGCTTCAAGAACATACAGATGATGTCAATGCCATCGTCTTTAGCCCTGATGGTGAAACATTTGTGAGCGCTAGCCGTGACCGAACCCTACGGTTGTGGACAGCCGATGGCACCTTGATCGGGGATCCTTTCGTGGGACACCTCAGCGATATTCCAGCCGTCGCGTTTAGCCCTGATGGTGAGTTTGTCGTTAGCGCTAGCCGTGATCAAACGCTGCAACTGTGGAACTTAGACGGTATCCCCATTGGCAACCCCTTAACTGGCCATAGGGCAACAGTCAACGCGGTGAACTTTAGTCAGGAGGGACAGTGGATTATCAGCGGGGATGCGAACGGATTGCTGCACCGTTGGGAGGGAGGAACGCCTCAAG
>JBCBJE010000420.1:0-5280 GCA_038523735.1 Cyanobacteria bacterium J06626_18
AATAGGCTATTTAGTTAAGACTTTGGCAGCTGATTTTTGTTCGCTTATAGCTCTGTGCATTGAACAAATACTATGAAGACGCCACCGCATAGGTGGTCCTTTGGATGAGACTCTTGAGGGTTCCTAATAGGACCTCTTGGTTGAATTTACCTTTAAGAATATAGGCGTCAGCACCAATATCTGCACCTCGCTGGCGGTCTTCGTCAGAATCTAGAGTGGTTACAAGAACGATAGGTAGGTCGTCGTGATCGGGATCTTGACGAATTTTAGATACTAACGAAAACCCGTCTAGATAAGGCATTTCGACATCCGATACAACCGCATCAAAGTTACGTGTTGGGAGCTTGTTATAGCCCTCTAGACCATTGGTTGCGGTTACGACTTCGTAGCCAGCCCCCTCAAACAGACGTTTTTCTTGGATGCGAACTGGCGGCGAATCTTCAATCAGAAGAATGATGGGTTTGTGTTGCTTGAGTGGCCGCATGGGAACCGAGACCCCAATGCGGTTTTGCTGTAGCGACTTGAGCATGTCGGGCGGATTGAGAATCATGCAAATGTCGCCGGTTCCGAGTGTGGTAGCAGCAGCTATATTACGGACTCGCTGCAAGAGCGGATTTAACGGTTTGCTAACCACCTCTTGCTGGGCAACGAGCCGGTCAACCAAGAACCCTGCTTGTTCCTCGCCCACTTTTAGCACCACACAAGCCTGGCGATCGCTTTGCGGCTTTTGAGTTTGGTCAACCCATCTGTACACAGGTGAATTTGATAGTTCTAGGACATCAGCAAGGTTAGTGACAGGGATTTTGGCGTTGTCCAAGAGAAGCATGTCGCGACCGTCCAATGTGACGAGTTGCTCGGGCGATGCCAGCAGGGTTATCTGGAGAAACTCGATCGGGACCGCAAACATCAGTCCCTGAGCTTTCACAACGACTACATTATCGGTGTTCAGCGCGGTACTGAGCTGGAGTCTAAAGGTGCACCCTTCACCAGGAATGGACTCAATTTGGATACTGCCCTTTAGCTGTTCTACCTGCGTGCGGAGCACGTCTAAGCCCACACCACGTCCGGAAATTTCGGTAATAAAGGTGCGCGTCGAAAAGCCAGGTGCCAAGATCAGCCGCTGAATTTGGCTCGTGGACATGGCTGCTAACGCTTCGGGGCTGTGGAGTCCTCGTTTAACAGCAGTCCGCTTGATTTGCTCAACATCCAGACCGCGACCGTCGTCTGATATTTCGATAATGAGGCTAAGCGCAGTTTGGTACGCCTTGATACGCAGCGTTGCGATGGGAGGCTTGCCAGTTGCGGTCCGTTCCTCGGGTGGCTCGACACCATGATCGATCGCATTGCGGACGAGGTGCATCAAGGAGTCTTTGATCCCTTCGAGCAGGCGTTTATCGGCGGTGGTTTCTTTGCCCTCCAGAATCAACTCCACCACCTTGGACTGTTGCTTAGCTAGATCCCGCACAGCGCGGGGTAACGACTGAAACAGGGTAGCTACTGGCTGCAGTTGTAGCTTGCGAACGCGGTTTCGCAAATCTTCTGACACCCGTTCCAGTTTGCTGTTGTTAACTTGAACGGTAGACCGCAAATTCAGAATGAGGCTTTCGAGGCGATCTTCATAGGAGGGCGTTGATGTATCTAACGGTTTTTGTCGTTGCTGATGCGCTTTCCACTCCTCCCACAACAACAGCAGTTGCTCAGCCTGCACCGATGTCTGAGTCATTTGAATACGGGTGACAGCCAGATCTTCTGTCTGCGCCATCAGGCTATCTAGTTCGCGTGTGTGAACACGGATGGTCTCGATTTGAGGCGTTGTTGTCTCTGCCGTTCGCGCTGCAAGTGGAGCTGGTGTTTCTGAGGGCGAAGTTACGGCGATGTCAGGAACGAAGGGAACGATTTCACGCAAGGTTTGGGCAAGCTGGTCGGGGCTGACACTGACAGGTTCGCCTGTGACTGTACTCCAAACCAGCTGGCTCATAGCATCTAGCCCCTGATAAAGGCGATCGCTCACGCTTGAGTTCAGTTCTAGTTCCCGGCGCTGAATACTGCTCAGAACATCCTCAACAGCATGGGCCAACACTTCGACAGATTCGACGCCAGCGCTACGAGAGTCGCCTTTCAGGCTGTGGGCCTCACGCATCAGCGTTGCGAGCATATCACTGTCATCGGGATACTTTTCCAAATGCAGCAAACTCGCTTCTAATTGCTGCAGCCGTTCACTGCTGGTGGTGTGATAAATTTCCCGCAGCTCTTCATCGACAATTATGGCGGCTGTTAAGGTGACGGTCGGTGTGTCTGTCTCTACCGCTGTAACCATTGGTGCCGCTGACGTTGGTATGGGTGCAGGGGAGACAGGGGCAGCTGTGGCAACCTCCATCAAACTATCAAAAACCTGTTCAATATTGACTGCGCTGGGCTCGCCCAAGGTGGCGTCGTACACTAGCTGGCGGATGGCTCGGATGCCGTCTTGGAGGCCAGTGCCGATCGACGTTGTGAACGGCAGAAATTCCCGCTGAATATCTTTGACGATGTCTTCAATCGCTTGCGTCAGGCCCGCGATTTCCTCTAGACCAACCGCCTTGGAGTCTCCCTTGAGGCTGTGAGTCTCGCGCCGTAGTATCTCTAACGTGTTCGCATCTGTTGCCTCCTCCTCTAGCTGCTTAAGATGCGACTCGATGATGTGCAAGCGACCTTCACTTGTGGAGAAGTAGATTTCGCGCAGTTCGTCATCTTCGATGTAAAGATGAGTCTTTTGCACCGCGAGGGACTCCGTCGCGGCTGTTGCCGGCAGCGCCGATGCCAGAACCATCCCCAGGAGATGTGAAGTTGGCTGAAAATCGACCTCATGGGGTTCATCGGTGATCGCTTCCTGGATTAACTGGCTAATGGTGTCGAGTCCCTGGTAAAGGCGATCGCTGAGGTCCAATGTGAACTCAAGCTCTTGCCGCTGCAGAGCTTTGATGATGTCCTCAATCTGTTGTGCCAGGGTTGCGATAGCATCCAACCCGACACTTCGCGAATCCCCCTTCAAGCTATGAAGCTCACGCCGCAATTCTTCTAAAAGGCTGGGATGGTGGGATGCTTGTTCTAGCTGCAATAATCCTGCTTGGAGCTTCTGTAGCCGTTCGGCTCCCGTCGTCTGATAGAGCAGCCGGAGTTCTTCGTCTTGAATCATCATGTGCTTGAGTCAATAGGGCAAGGATTACGATGCAGCTACACCATTTTCTGAAGACCAATAGCGGCTTCATTCAAATGCTCTGTACCCTCTTTGGTTTGCCCTAAGCCACCGGCTGTTTCTTTGGCTCCCTGGTTAATGGCTTCCATGGCGTCGACAACTTGCTGAATTGCGTTCACTTGCTGCTTTAGGTTGAGGGAGACTTGCTGATTATTCAGGACAACTTGATTGACGGCCTCCTTGACCTCGCCAAAGGCTTCTTCGGCCCGCCTGGCAATTTGGACGCCAGATTTTACGGTTTTAGTGCCTTCTTCGGCCACCATCACCGTTTCGTTGATGGCTTTTTGGATTTCGGACACTAGCGCATTGATCTTGTCGGCAGACTGTTGGCTTTGGTCTGCCAGCTTGCGAATTTCGTTAGCGACAACGGCAAATCCTTTACCATGCTCGCCGGCGCGAACGGCCTCAACGGATGAATTCAGAGCCAGCATGTTGGTCTGATTGGCAAAATCAATTACCAATTGCGAGATATTGCTGATTTGGCTGGCTTGGCCACTCAAGGTGACAATTTGCTCGGCGATCGCCTCTACCTTCTGCTCCAGGGCAAACATGCCCTCCAGGCCCTGGCTGACCGCTTTTTGCCCGGCTTCGGAAGCTGTAAAGGCTTGTTTGGCATCCTCTACCGCAGCGATCGCTTGTTCGGCAGCGTGGCGTGATGAGGCTTCCAACTCATCCATTGTGGTGGTCGTCTCATTGACAGAGCTAGCCTGCTGGCTGGCAATCCGTTCTTGCTGCGCGATCGTGGTTGCAATCTGAGTCGATGAGGTGGTCAGACTGGCAACCGTCTTCTTCAAACGAGTCCTCAGCGTTTCCGAGATGATGAGGATGATAATTAAGATGCCTATGTTGAGAACAACCGCTAAACGAGTTGAATTCCGTACATTTCTGGCTGCATGTGCTTCTGCAGCAAACGTGGTTTTGTTCGTTAAATCCCAATAGGCTTCACTAGTCGCCAAGAGATCGGCCCTGCCTTGGGGGCTCGGCTCCTCCAGAAAGCTCTCTAAATCAATTTTGAGCTGTTCCCAGGCTTGGCGGAGGTTCGCCATATTGGCCTGAAATTCTGAGTCATTAATCCTAGCCAGCTCTAATTCCGGATCCCCATCGGTGAGTCCAGCGATAATCTGGTCTAACTCTGGAACAATCGTATCAATATTTTGCTGAATTTCGGCTCTGGGTAGCGCGTCTTCTGTCGCGACGCGGCTAGGTTCAGGAATCGTCTCTGCTGGCGTGGGTATGGTGTCCGGGCTATCAGACTCTGCTGGAACTAAAACCTCAACGCTGCCGGGCTGTGCCTGCAAGAAGACAAGCTTAACAAGTCGCTGCGTCTTGCCTCTGACAATGCCGGTGTAGTTCACAATCCTGCTGTCGCCGCTGGTGCCTGTCGCCTGGCGATACAGGTTAGCCAGGTTAAAAACGGCGAAGACAAACAACACAGCGACAATTAGTCGCAACTGTCCAACAATACTTTTTGATGGGTTATTCACAATTTTCTTCAACATGCTGAACATCTCCGGTGACCAAAAATCTACTCAGAACCTAGATTTTCCTCCCAGGAAATAGGCCCAGAGCCTAGAACATAGGCAACTTTTGCGCCCTAAACCTAAAATTCAGCGGCGATGCAATTGATAAGCAAAAGCTTGAGACATCAGTATCAAGTCGAAAAGCTTGTATGCACAGTTGTTGACCTATAAAGTCGGGCTTTCGATAGGGCACCCATGGCAGTCTGGAGAGCATGTCACGCTCCCCCCTTAAACTATTCAATAATCTCTGATGAAAGCCGGGAGACTTGGGCAAAAGTCATGACAGTACGATACTGACATTGCGTTCAGATACGTGAACTTGGGTCAACGTCGGCCTATCTACAGGCAAACAAACGCCACCGAGGGGATGGCGGGTAACACATAAATCTAAGCAATAGAAAAGACGTTCTCTGTCCCTCCCCAAAATGCTCAAACCCTATGCGATCGCGGCGACGGGCAAGCCCAGATGAAGTGGAACTGAACAATTAAATCCAACGTGTGAAGATCACGCTTCCTCGATGATTG
>JBCBJE010000421.1:0-5268 GCA_038523735.1 Cyanobacteria bacterium J06626_18
ATTCATAAACTTGAAGTTTATGAATACAAAATCGAATATTGATAGGATTGTTTGAGAACAGCTAAAGTTGATTTCCAAGAATCCCAAATTTTTTTGGGGTAACCAAATTGTTCTGGATTTACTCGATGAAAACCTGCAAAATTAAAATGCGGATGAGACTGCCGAGAATAGATTGTGAATAGTAGGTTTCTATGTTGTTCAGCTATATCGAAATTGCCTCAACTTATTGGGAAGCTGTGAGTGCAGAGTCTTTGTAGTAAGCATAAAGCCTACGATGTCCTTTTTAGGGATGCACTTCGAGCAGTTTAGGGTTTGTCTGGATGTCTGAGTATCCAGGCAGCTGCTTTCAGCGGTCATCCAATTAACAGCAGCATAGGTTCAGATTTGCTTTCATGGTTCAGTCAACTTTGCCAATTTACATTCAAATTGCCAATACTTTAAGACAGAAGATGCGACAGGGAGTTTATCAAACAGGTGATAAGCTCCCTAGCCAAAAACAGTTAGGTGTCCAATTTGGCGTCAACCGTCACACGGTTCGTCAAGCTTTTGAGGTACTGAAGGAAGAAGGGCTCATACGGATCGATAAGGGACTGGGAGCCTTTATTGCGGATGCCCCGATTCGCTATCCTATTGGCAAACGGGTGCGTTATAACCAATCGCTACAAACGCGAGGACACACGAGTGAATATCGGCTGTTGCAAAGGATAGAAATTGCAGCCGATGAAAAGATCGCGCCCCGTTTGGATATCCCACTGGGAGAACTGGTAGCCCAAGTGGATCTGCTGGGCTTAGCCGACAGCCGTCCTCTGATTGTCAGCACTAGCTACTTCCCGCTGCAGCGGTTTCCCGATGTGCTGGACTATCTGCAAAAACCGCGATCAATCTCTAAGTTGATGCGTGAAGTGTATGGGTGTGACCACATTCGCCGGAACACGTATGTCTCTACGCGTACCGTTAGGGCTCAAGATGCCAAACTACTGAAAATCCCATTGAACCAACCTATTCTGCTGGTCCAAGCGATTAATGTTGATCAAAATGATCAAGTCATTGAATATACGGTAAGCCGATTTCGAGGCGATGGTGTGGAGCTAACGTTTAGCCATTAATGGCTCATCATAATTAGGTTCACGGGGTCGAGGCGTATATTCCAGGGGAAGGGGCGACTGCAAAGGAGATCCCACTTTTCGCGGTAGACCTCAGCTTGCAGATGATAGTCCTGAGGTGAGGTAGGCTCACTGTGCAGCTTGATGTAGAGGCTAACGCGGTGCTGGGTTTCACTCACCATGGTGAGCCAGCCAGGAAACGTATTGCTCTGGGTGTCACGCTTGGGGAACTTAATATGATGAGCGCGAATTCCCAGATAGGAAAGATCAGGGGGAATTGGGTCAATGACTGCTAGCTGACAACCCCAGTCCAAGGCTTCAACCTGCTGCTCATCTACTCGGTCGGCTAGCGAAAAGTTTTTGCATTCTGTCACCCGTGCTACCTGGAATGTGGGCGGACGTTGGAAGATATCTTCTTTCGGTCCAGCGGCTACGATTTGGCCGTCGGCAAGTATGAGCAAATCCCCACAGATGCGGTAGGCTTCTTCGAGTTTGTGGGTAATGAAGAGGGTAACCCCCGAATAGGTGGAGAGGACTTCAATCAGCAGTTTTTCGATTTGGCTTCGCAGGTAAGTATCTAAGGCCGATAGGGGTTCATCTAAGAGAAGGATAGCGGGTTGGATGGCCAGGGCGCGGGCTAGCGCAACCCGCTGCTGTTGACCACCCGAAAGCTGGTGGGGATAGCGATCGCCCATCCCTACCAGTTCAATTCTTTCTAAGTATTGGGCCACTTGCCCTAGTCGCTGTGCCTTAGGAACGGCCTGCATGCCAAAGGCGATGTTTTGCGCCACGGTCAGGTGAGGAAACAGGGCATAGTTTTGGAAGACAAGGCCGACTCGGCGATCGCGACTCGGCATGTTCACGCCCGTCTGGGAATCGAACAGCACGCGCCCATTGAGGACAATTTTGCCCTGGGCCGGCGATTCCAGACCGGCGATACAGCGTAGCGTCAGACTTTTGCCGGAGCCAGACGCCCCCAACAATCCCAAAGGTTCCTGGTAGGTTCTGAATTTGATGTGGAGATGAAATCCCGGTACCTGTTTGGCGATTTTGACCACAAGTTCAGCAGGTTGGGGCGGCGATTGGTCGGCGGGAAATTTTGCGTTGGGGGATGTGCGATCGTCCGTAAGGGCGAAAGGTCCCTCGCCCCCACGAACGCCCGGTGTCACCAACGGGATGTGTTTTGACCGAACATCCCCCAATGCCCCAAAGAAAACCCAATCAAACCCACGTTTCACCAGCGTATTGGGTCGAGCCTGGGAGTGCGATCGCCGATTGCCATAATTGATCCCCGCAATCACCGTCAGCGACACCGCCACCATCAGCAGTACCCAAATCAGCGCTACGCCTAGACGTCCCGCTTCAGCCGCAAAGAAGATCGCGATCGGGATAGTCTGCGTAACGCCAGGAATACTGCCCCCCACCATCAGGGTCGCCCCAAATTCCCCGAGGGCACGGGCAAAGGCTAGCACCGTACCCGCTAACACCCCCGGCCATGCCAGCGGTAGTAAAAGCTGCCAGAAAATCCGCCACTCTGAAGCGCCTAGCGTACGAGCCGAATTGATCAGCGTTAGGTCAATCTGCTCGAAGGCTCCCAGGACAGTTTTGTACATCAGGGGAAACGCAACTACCGCAGCCGCAATAACGACTGCCGTCCAGGTAAAGATGATGGCAATACCAAGCTGATCAAGAAATTGGCCAACGGGGCTGTTTTTACCCAGCAACACTAGCAGCAAAAAGCCGACCACAGTGGGCGGTAGCACCAGCGGTAGGGTCAAAATCCCGTCAATCAATCCTCGCGCTTTGCCCCGGTAGGCCACCATCCAGCGGGCAGCGGCGATTCCTAGAAAGAACGCTAGCAGGGTGGCAGTGAATGCCGTTCTCAGTGAAATCCAGAGGGGGGTGAGATCGGCTGGCATGATGAGGGTTATCCCAGTTCACTGTAGGAGGATTCGTCCGCAATTTTGCCGCGAAACACGATGTAGTTGTAGATGTTGTAAAACAGCAAAATCGGAATCAAAAAGCCAATGAACGTCAGCATAAATACCAGTGAACTAGGAGCTGCTGCCGCTTCGTAGATGGTGACGCTGGGGGGAATGATTGCGGGGAAGATGATGAATCCCAGTCCGATGAAAGACAGGGCAAACAGCAGAAAGGACCAAACAATGGGCGTGTTTTCTTGGCGACGATACAGGCTGTGCAAAAGTAGCCCTACCAATAGCAAACCCAGTAGCGGAATGACGCCGAAGATGTACAGCAGTGGCGGGGCAAGGAGGCGCGATCGCAACTGCTCCGAAAATACTGGCATCGTGACCAGAGTGTTGGACAGGCAAGATTCCATCGTATTGTTATGAACTCCATCTTGAAACGCTGTCATCAACACAGGGTGAGTTCGATGAAGATGTTTGGCACCGCTGTCTATTCGCTTGCAGAGAGTAAATAGAGCCAGAGCGGTTGCCGTCGAACTCATGTAAAACAGATGAACACTTCGATTGTGTGAGGGAAATATCTGGTTGAGGAATATTCTTGAGAAACGTTAATGTGGCTGCGGACGATGCTCAAGAAGTCACTCAACTGTGCTAAACCCATACTTCTCAAAGATGGCCATCGCTATATCCCCAGACAGAAAATCCACGAAGGCTTGGGCTGCCTCAGGACGGGTACTATCGTTGACTACCGCTACCGGATATACGATCGCCGCATGACTCTCAGCCGGTGCAGTCGCGACTACCTGCACCCGGTCAGACAACAGCGCATCGGTGGTATAAACTAGCCCCGCATCCACGTTGCCTGTTTCCACATAGGACAGCACTTGCCGCACATCCTTGGTAAAGACAAACTTTGCCTGTAGGGGTTCGAACAGGTTGAAGGTGGTTAGTACTTCCTTGGCATAGCGTCCGGCAGGAACGCTCTCCGGTTCACCCATGGCGACTTTGCGAATCGAATTAGCCTCTAAGTCAGGGAAGTTGGCGATGTTAGTCGTGTCTTGGGGCGCGATCAAAACCATGGCGTTCTGTAGCAGGTCAGTGCGGGAGCCATCAACGAGTTGGCCGCTAGCTTCTACATCATCCATCCACGGCTGCGAAGCCGATAGGAAAACATCCACGGGCGCTCCCTGGTTAATCTGCTGCGCCAGGGATCCCGATGAGCCAAAATTGTACGTAACCGTGACGTTAGGGGCTTCTGCCTGATACGCCACTTGTACCTCTTTCATGGCATCCTGCACGCTAGCGGCAACCGAAACCGTAAGCGCAACCGACTCACTATTGGTCTGACTGCATCCTATGATGCCAAGACAGGTCGCTAAAGCCAGGGTGGATAGAGCGAAGTTTCGACGGTTCATGGCGATTGGGGGCAGAGGGGTAGATGGGTGGAAGGGAAAGGGGAAGGGGGAAAGGGGAAAGGGTGGACTCCTGACTTTTGACTTCTTTCTATTCCCTATTCCCTGTTCCCTGTTCCCTGTTTCCTACCTCCTGAGCCTCGGGATAAAGCCCCAACTGCCTTGACAATTCACGAGCGATGAAGATGAGGAACTTAGCGGCGTCAGGATTATCGTGGTGGGCAAAGTAGCTGGCCGTTTGCATCAAGACTTGGACAAACTCAGCATCCAGCAGGTCGGGTTCAGCATTCAAGATTGCGGGTTCTTCGCCGTTGGGGCAAGCGAGCAGGCGATCAATTAGAGCCAGGTAGCGTTCTTGGCGAGGCATAGGAGTGGGGGCAGTTGCTTGCATGGGGTTGCGCTCGGAATGGGCAAAGGGAAAGGGAGGGGAAAGGGGGGGAGAGGGAGATGGGGAGGTGGGGAAAGGGGGAGATGGCACTAAACTTTCCCTGTTCCCTGTGCCCTAAGCTCTACCTTCAAGTGGCGGGAGTCGTTTGATATGCGGGTGGCAGGGCGTCGGGAACGAGGGGGGGATGGGCGGGTTGGAGGTCTTTGAAGAGAACAGTGCTGAGGTAGCGTTCGCCGAAGCTGGGTTGAATCATCACAATCAGCTTGCCGGCATTTTCGGGACGCTGGCCGACTTGGATAGCCGCAGCCAGGGCTGCCCCGGTGGAGATGCCAGAGAGGAGCCCTTCTTCGCGCGCCAGGCGGCGGCTATAGGCGATCGCCACGTCGTCCTCCACTTGCACAATCGCGTCAATCAAATCTGTCCGCAGCACGGAGGGA
>JBCBJE010000422.1:0-5255 GCA_038523735.1 Cyanobacteria bacterium J06626_18
CAAAATGGCTGGCAATTAAGTTTGGTCGTCCTTTGGAGGCTGCTTCATGACATCGCTGAAAAAGGGTGCTCGTCGTGTCTCCTTAAGGTTAGAGGCCACACCGGAGTCGATTGAAGCCAAATTGCTGAACCACATCAAGGAGGATCCGATCGCGCCCAGTCGTGCTGTTATGCTGCGAGCGTTACGTGCGTTTTACCTACCCTGGGCAATGGAAGGCGCGATGAGCGAAGCTGAGCTCAGGAATTTAGCTCAAAGTGCGATCGAAGAACTACAGTTTCGGATCTTTCAAATTCGCCAACGCTATCTGACGGACGAAGCACCTGGTTACAAGCCTCCTCCTCCTCTCAATCCTCCGACAAATGGACCGGCAATTCACGTCCCAGCTTCTAGAGAGGTCTCAATTGGCGACTTCCATCAGTCCATCAATCCTGCTGACCTGGACGATTTTTAGGCTGGAACAGGAAACAGGAGAGCTTGATTAAATTTCATGTCGCTGTAAAGCCTAACCTACACCTCCGCTAGAGAATCGAATTCTCTAGCTCATCGTCCAAGTCTTCTGAAGCGAACTACGATCCTGAAACTCAATACCTGAGTCTGTCTGACCTTTCCGATAGCCAGGCCCGTGAGGGACTTTAGACGTGAGCGGCGAGTTGTGAAGGTTCTTAAGCAGATACCTCTGGCTAGCAATATGTTCCGCTAGCAGGATCAAGGTTGTTTGCTACCGGGCGGTGCTACTATCCGTTCGTAATGCGTCCACCATCGGTTGAGCGGATAGTAGACGACGGGAGCCCAAAGGCTGCTTAGAATTGCTGAACTTAAGGCAATGCGCTGGTGCTGTAGCCAAATATCGGGTAACCCTGGGTAAGGTGAATCCGGTAGGAGGAACTGGTGAGCGCTGATTTGGAGGGCCATCATGGTTTGAGCAACTACCGCCATGATAAACACGATGATGGAAACGGACACGAAATCTTCCTGAATAAACCGCTGCTTTTGAATGCGGGCTGTCAAGAATCCGACTAGGATCAGCCCCATCGTGTGGGTCGGGAAATTGCCCGTCATACTATCGTGGACGAGGCCCAAAATGAATCCAGCGATCGCGCCTTCAAGGCCAGTTCGTTTCATACTCCAGGCCACAATCCAAATCAGCAACCAGCTGGGGCCAACCCCCAGCAACTCCATGCCGGGAGGACGTAGCGGCAATGCCAGCGCACATAGCAGAGCCGACCCAATCACAACACCAATATTGAGCCAGCGATAGCGACGACGAGCCGCTAATCCACGGGGCGTTGCCGAAGTCATTAGGGACTGTCTTCCTCTTGCGATTCGGTCGAATTGGGGGTGGTCGGCAACTGCAGTTCTGCCTGTGATTCCAGAGCCGGGACTTCAATATCGCCAGGTTCAAAAGGTGTGACTTCGACCCATTCAAGAATGTCTAACGGAGCCGTCAGTTCGACAATCACCTCAGGCGCTGGGCTTTTACTAAGGTCTAAATCCACAACGCGCCCAATCACGATGTCTTTGGGAAAGAGCTGGCTGTATGAAGAAGTCACTACCACATCGCCCACTTTCACATCAGGCATTTTGTCAAAAAACTCCATCGCTACCTGCTGCCCCATTTCGCCCCGAACATACCCTGTGGCACGGCTACGACTAATTCGGGCCCCTACACGACTGGTGGGGTCGCTAACCAAAAGAACACGACTGCTAGTGGGTGAAACAGTAACGACGCGTCCCACAATTCCACCAGGACCAGTCACAATATCACCCGCGCTAACGCCGTCTTGACTGCCACGGCTGATAATAATTTGCTGCCACCAATCGCCTGCACTGCGGCCAATCACCGCAGCACGGATAGTCTCCAACGACTCAGAAATATCCCCTTCGAGTGTTTGACGGAGCGATCGGTTTTGACTTTCGAGCTCAACAATGCGCTGCTGTAGTTCCTGTGTATAGCTGGACCTGAGCAAAGCCTCACGCGATGGCCCTGGATGAAGGGGTCGGGTAATCCAGCGATACATTTCATACAGAGGAACGCCGCCAGCTTCGCGCAAACTTAAGGCGAATACAATAGCCAAAGCGACAATCCCTGTCTTTAGCGCATATTGATTCCACCAGCGACGAACGGCAAACATCATCTAACTCGCATCTCCCCACACCCTAAATTCCGGAACTGCCACTAAAGACTCGTTCCATCTGATTAAAGTTTTCCAGCACTCGACCTGTGCCCAGGACAACACAGCTCAATGGATCGGCTGCTACGTGAACCACGATTCCTGTTTCGTGGCTTAGCAGCGTATCCAATCCTTTCAGCAAAGCACCACCACCTGCCAGCATAATACCGCGATCGATGATGTCCGCCGCGAGTTCCGGAGGCGTTCTTTCCAGGGTACGCTTGACCGCCTCCACAATGACAGAAAGGGGTTCAGCCATGCTCTCGCGGATCTCACCGGCTTTGACCGTTACCGTACGCGGTAGACCGGACAACAAGTGCAGACCCCGGACATCCATCATCAGTTCACCATCATCAGACATTGGATAAGCAGAACCGATGTGAATCTTGATTTCCTCAGCCGTGCGCTCACCAATAACCAGGTTGTGGACTTTTTTCAAATACTGGGAGATGGATTCACTCAACTCATCACCCGCCACACGAACCGACTCACTTAAGACCGTCCCCTGAAGACTAAGAACCGCAACCTCCGTAGTACCACCGCCAATGTCAATCACCATGTTGCCCGTCGGCTCAGCCACCGGCAGCCCTGCTCCGATCGCGGCGGCAACGGGTTCATCAATTAGGTAAACGGTGCGGGCCCCAGCTTGTTGAGCCGCATCCATCACAGCTCGTCGTTCAACTCCAGTAACACCGCTAGGAATCCCAATCACGATCCGAGGTGATACCAACGTCCGACCCTCATGCACCTGCCTGATGAAATGTTTTAGCATCAGCTCAGCTGTGTCGAAGTCAGCAATCACACCATCACGCAAGGGACGTAGGGCAGCAACGTTACCAGGTGTCCGACCCAGCATTCGCTTGGCCTCTTCACCGACCGCCAAGGGCTTTTTCCGGACTTGGTCGATCGCAACGACGGACGGTTCTTGCAGAACGACGCCCTTGCCTGAGACATACACCAAAGTATTGGCAGTCCCCAAGTCGATACCCATGTCTCGGGATAAGGAAAAGCGGTCTAGTACACCCACGAGACTAAGCCCCCAAAGCAAACGAAAAGGTCAGTGAACACAAATCTGAAACCAATGCTAAGGCATACAGGCCAGATTTAGACAAATTTGACAAGTTACCAAGGCATTAATTTTAGGAAACAGTTGTTGCTTTAAACAACCTAATTGAGGCGCATTCTATTACGTTTCATATCAGTGCGTCCAGGGTGCTCCCTTGAGAAAGCTCTATGGGGAAATACTCCCCAAAAAGGATTCCCTCTAGTTGACGACACTAAAAGTCAAACCAATGCAGGCTGGAAATCTGTCCACCGACTGGTCATCTCGCAGGAGCACCAGTATCCTGTAGGTCTTCAATTAAATGTGGCTAAACAGACAGGCTTACAGCGCGTGTCGAATTTGGCAACCCGCTAGCCACGCTTGGTAAATTACCAGCAGGCAAGTAAGACTGCCCCTAGTTCTTCTTAGGTAAGTCGGTTAAATCAGGAGAAAAGTTCCTTATGAGCATCAACACAGTTACCTTAGTAGGCCGCGCGGGCCGCGATCCCGATGTCCGCTACTTTGAATCTGGCAGTGTAGTGTGTAAGTTCTCACTGGCCGTTAATCGACGCAGCAAAAATAGCGACCAGCCAGACTGGTTCAACCTGGAGATGTGGGGACGCACGGCTGAGGTGGCTGCCAACTATGTGCGCAAGGGTAGCCTAATTGGAGTCAGCGGCGCGCTCAAATTCGACCAGTGGACCGATCGCTCTACCGGCGCGGCCCGCACTTCGCCTGTAATCCGCGTCGATCGCTTAGAACTGCTGGGTTCACGGCGCGACAACGAAGCGCCGATGCCAGGTAACTATGCCGATGATGAGTTTTAGGGAGTTGGGTAGTGGGTAGTGGGAATTGGGTAGTGGGTGGTGGTGTAGATCCTGTGACCTCTTACTATCCTCCATCGCCCTCCACACTCCACACTCCCCTCGCTTCTACGAAGCGACTTGCCAAAGCCCATCTCCCTTCTTCAGTGCTGCAATCGAACCGGTGCCGGTACACAGCAAGACGGTTTTGAGTTCTTCGGTAAGGCAGTCGGCAAGGGCAGCGGCGCTGTCTTCCGATTCGGTGGCGGCGACTAAAAAAGGATGGGCTAGCCCGACTAAGTCAGCTCCCAGGGCGATCGCTTTGGCAGCTTCTAAACCATTGCGGATACCTCCTGAGGCGATCAGAGGTACGGTGGAGGCGATCGCGCGTACCTGGGTAATACAGTCCGCTGTGGGTAGGCCCCAGTCGCCGAAGGTTTGGCCCAGGCGACGCTGGCGGGGATCGGTGGCGCGCCCGCCTTCAACTTTGGCCCAGGAGGTACCGCCAGCTCCGGCTACGTCAATAGCAGTCACCCCAGCATTGAGTAAGCGCTGCGCTATGGGGCCCGAGATGCCGTTGCCGACTTCTTTAGCAATCACAGGCACTGGTAGGCGATCGCACAGCGTCTCAATTTTATTAAGGAGCCCTTTGAAGTTGCGATCGCCGCGGGTTTGGACGCTCTCTTGCAGCACATTCAGATGCAAAATCAAGGCATCCGCTTCTAGAGCATCAATCGCCTGCTGACATTCTTTGAGTCCGTAACCATAATTCAGCTGCACAGCCCCCAGATTGGCAAACAGTAGGCAATCGGGCGCATGATGTCGAATCGCAAACGTTTTCGTAACCTCCGGCATTTCCACCGCCACCCGCTGGGAGCCCACCCCCATAGCAAACCCATAAGCCTGCGCGATCGTCGCCAGCCGGGTATTGATGAGCTGCGCCTGCTCGGTGCCTCCGGTCATCGAAGAAATCAGTAGCGGTGCTCCCAAGGGCTTACCCAAAAACTTGGTCGCAAGGTCGAGCTCCTCCCAGGCCAGCTCTGGCATGCAGCAGTGGTCAAAGCGATAGCGCTCTAACCCTGTTGTCACAGCACGCGACTGGACATCTTGCTCCAGGCATACACGAATATGGTCCGCCTTGCGACGCTGGGTTTCGGGAGTTTGGATGGATTGGGCGGTCATGGTTGGGGGAGTGGGGGTGGAAGGGTAGGAGGGTGGAAGGGTAGGAGGGTGGAAGGG
>JBCBJE010000423.1:0-5253 GCA_038523735.1 Cyanobacteria bacterium J06626_18
GGGTAGTCGGGACGCTGAAGCGATCGCGCTAAGGCATCGGCAGGCTGGGGATGCATACCATTCCCACCGAACTGAGGATAGGTGTCGAGCACGACATAGAGAGAGGCTGCTTTGCCCTGAACCTGGCCTGTCAGTAGCGCAAAGTGCCCTACGCTCCAATCAGTGGGGGGCGGCGTCAGTTGTCCAGTTTCCAGATAGGTGAATAGCTGCCACGGCGTCAGCTGGGTACCCCAAAAGTAGCGCGTGTGGACGTTGAGAATTGGCACTATTCGTAGATCTGGATGACTTGAGCAGAGCGCCAAAAGATGGGGGATTCCGGTGATCCAGTCCTCTGTTTGCAGAGGAAGCAGGCAAAAGCGTCCCTGACTGAGGTGCTCGGTAGCGCGGATGAGGCCAGTGGCGGAAGTACCGCACGCGGCGAGGTCAGGGCTGGTAGGGATGCGATCGTAGTCAGGTCCGTGTCGGGAGGTGGCTCCTGGCGGTACCCAATCAGCTGGATCGCCATGGCTGGGAAGGACTGTATTGGCAGCAAGCGCAACCTCAACTGCTGATAGCGACAGGTCGCCATAAACCTCCAATAGCAAGGAAATCCAGTAAGGACCACAGAGGTTGTCAGGCTGCTGGCCAACGCTTTCGTAGTGTTTGAGCAACGGCAGCAGATGGGACCACCATGTAAGGTTAAATTGCATCGGTTTCGGCTCTCGATCATCACTCTGCATGTCATAACTCTATACGCGAACTGAACTGCCCCTTTTTATTTCGCTGTCCCCAAACCCCAGCTCCGCACCTCCTTCGGCCCACGAGCAGGTTCGCCGTCCGGGACCTCGCGGAAGGGAAGGATCGGTAAGGTCGTGTTGACGGTTTGTTTCAGTGCAGGGTCGGTTGGGGTGTTTTGGGGTCGTGGAGTTTCCAACGTTTCCACACGTCATAGCCACACATCACGAATCTGCAGGGGCGCACGGCTGTACGCCTTGTAGAAAAGAAGCCTATGTGTATATCAAAGAATCCTGACAGTTCCGAGGTGAGTACGCATTATCTCGAAAGGCCAAAGTATTGGGAAAGTCGCGATTATAAAGAATCTTAAGCAAACAGCGATCGCCAACTCAGCGGTTAAAACTGCTACCCCTTCACAGTTTTGTAGCTTTAGAATCCGAGTAAGCGTAAATAGCACTTACCCATGACTTCAACGACGCCGAAACAGAATCCCAGACAAATTCTGCCGACTGAGCAGCTTCCGTCCCTTAATGAGCGCTCGAACTTCAAGGGCATGCTTCAGTTCCTAGGGCATGTCACCGTCATTGGTTGCGGCGGCTATTTGTGGGCCACCCAGCGGGAGCATCTGTGGATTGCGATTCCCGCTTTAGTGGTTTATGGCTTTGCGCTGGCGACGATGTTTGCGGCTGTTCATGAGTGCGCGCACCGTACGGCCTTTGCCAGTAACTCGCTCAACGATGTTATGGGTTGGGTTGCTGGAGTGTTCTCCTTCTATAACGCTGCATTTTACCGGCGCTATCACAAGTGGCATCACCGCTATACGCAGATTCCAGGCAAAGACCCTGAGCTCGAAGATCCCAAACCGACGACCCTTTGGGAATATTGCTGGCAGGTGAGTGGACTGCCTTGGTGGCGAGGTAAGGTTGTGGGACACTGGCGTGTGGTGACGGGTGACTTTGCCAACATGCCCTATATTCCAGAAACGGCACGCGATACGGTGCGGTGGGCAACTGGACTACAGCTCAGCGTGTATGCGATCGCGATCGTTTTCTCTGTCATGGCCCAACAGCCTTGGTTCCTGTTGTACTGGGTTCTGCCACTAGCTGTAGGACAACCCTTCCTGCGCATGATTCTGTTTGCTGAGCATATGGGCTGTGCCCATGACGACAATCCCTTGGCGAATACGCGGACAACCCTCACCACCTGGCCCATCAACTTTCTGATGTGGAACATGCCCTTCCATGCCGAGCACCATCTCTACCCATCAATTCCGTTTCATCAGTTGCCTGCTGCCCACAGTTATCTGGGACCTGAGTTTGCCTACGTTGATCCAGGCTATGTGTCCGTGAACCGCGCCATCGTTGCCAAGCTGACGCAGGCGGCATCATGACCACATCGGTGCAGTCCTTTACGCTGAAAGACTTTGAGCTGCAGTGCGGTGTCACTCTGCCAGAGGCGACTCTGGTTTATCAAACCTATGGTGAATTAGCAGGCGATCGCCGCAACGTTATTCTCTACCCCACCTCCTACGGCGCCCAGCACCCGGATATCGACTGGCTGATTGGCAAGGACCGCATCCTGGACCCGACGCGCTGGTTTATCGTCATCGCTAACCAGTTTGGCAATGGCCTGTCCACGTCGCCGAGTAATGACGACCGCTGTGGCTTAGCTGAAGACAACTTCTGGTTTACTCACTACGACAACATCCGAATTCAGGAGCAAATGCTGCGCCAGGTCTTCAGCATCGAGACACTAGCGCTGGTCTATGGCTGGTCGATGGGGGCACAGCAAGCCTACTACTGGGGAACGCATTACCCAGAGCAGGTAGAACGGATTGCCGCACTTTGTGGGACGGCTCGGACAACACCCCACAACACCGTTTTTTTGGAAAGTCTGCGATCGTCGCTGACGACTGACCCCACCTGGAATGGTCATCGTTTTGAAGGTGTTCCTGATCGTGGCTATCGTACCTATGCCCGTATCTACGCTAGTTGGGCCGCTTCCCAGGCTTACTATCGTGAGCAAATCTACCGTCAGCTCGGCTATGACTCCTTAGAGGAGTATCTAGTGCAAGCGTGGGAAGCAGGCTATCGCAAACGCGACCCTCACAATCTGATCGCCATGATTGACACGTGGCTGCGCTGCGACGTGGGGGATACACCTGTATATCGAGGCGATTACCTCAAAGCCCTTGGCAGCATTCAAGCGCAAACGCTAGTGATGCCAGCTACGACTGACCTCTACTTCACCCCTGATGACTGTGCTGCTGAAGCTGAGCTGATTCCCAACACTGACTATCGCCCCATTCCTTCCATTTGGGGCCACCGCGCTGGCAATCCCTATCAAAATCCAGAAGACGAAGCCTTCATCCGTACTGCAGTACACGTGTTACTCTCCAATTGAGAATATCCGACTCAAAACTCACGCTGGTAGAACCCTAGCCAGATTGAACTGGCAATGTCCTGCGGTAGACATACACCACATGAGTTTTACAGCCATAGGAGCGGGGTGCTGTCTGGCAGATGATCTCGAATCCCATCCGCTGCCAGAATTGTCTGCCGGAAAGGTTGGGGGCGATCGCACACAGCGAAACGTACGCAACACTCTGCTCCCCTAGCCACCGTTCAAAAGCCCGATAGAACTCCGCACCAATGCCCCGTCCTCGATGCTTTGGAGCCAGCAGCATCAAACCAATCCACCACATTTCCGCGTCAGGATAGTGCTGAACAGCAATGATGACGCCAGCGAGAATGCTACGGTGAGCAACGAGTCCGAAGGCGTGAATGTCCTGGGGCGATTTGCCGTCTGGCACATCAGAAAATTCATCCCGCGCTGCGGTGGGTGTGGGCGGTACACCATTCGTTAGCTCAAATAAGTCGCTACAGGTCTTGAATAAGCGTTGCAATTCATCGGCATCTTGAACTGTGAGACGACTGACAGTGTAGTCCGGATGACTCACGCTAAACGGAGCGGAAGGTCTTGAGGGCATCATAGTTTGACTTTTAGCAGACGTGTTTTGCACGATCGCACTGCCATTACTGTTTTCTAGGGAATCGCGCCCTGAAAAAGGACGCGATTGTCATTACACAGACGGCTCTAGACAAAATCAAACACAGCCGTATCGGTCAGACTCAACTCTGCCAGCGAGACGCCAACGATAGACCCTACCAGCTCACCTGCATTGTTGGTGGAAATGTCGACGCCAGCGATATCCCCTTTAGTGAAGGCACCCAAGCTGTAGTCAGCGGCCTCACCGTGGAGTTGGATGACATCCCCTTCAGCTAGCGAAAAGTCGAAGATGGCAGCGTGATCCACCTCTCCCTGACCGAGGTAGTAGGTCCGCTTGCGATCGCCCAGCACAAAGCGATCACTACCCAGTCCCCCGGTCATTTGATCAAACTCGCCAATGCCAGGGGTTTTGCTGTCGGGATCCACACCTGTGAGGACATCATCGCCTTGGTCACCTGTGAGCTGGTCGTCACCGGCACCCCCAATTAGTTCATCATCACCAGAGCCACCGCTGAGACTGTCGTTACCGGCGTCGCCAAAGATGGTGTCGTCGCCTTGCTCACCAGATAAGGTGTCATTGCCGGATTTACCGCCGATGCGATCGTTGCCATCACCGCCGAAGATCGTATCGTCACCGCCGTCGATGTTGCTTTGAGGGCTGCGATTATTGAGATCACCCCGCAGCGTGTCGTTGCCCAGGCCACCGCGAATCACATCGTTGCCCAGCCCTCCGGCAATCAGGTCATCCCCTGGGCCACCAAAGGCAATGTCGTCACCCCCTGCGGTATCAATCTCGTCATCACCGGCTTTACCGCTGAGCAAACCATTGATGTCGGTCCCGATCAACGTGTCATCCTGGTCGGTGCCAGACGCGCTCGATTGAATATCAGCAGTATCCGGAACCAGCTGACTTTCTGTGAACGTGTCATAGGTAACATTGAGGCGAATTCTGCCACCCTCTCCATCGCCCCGAACAATTTGCAGTATGCTTTGCCCTTCGTTGGCTCTAATGGCCGTCCCTGTCTTAAACAGCCTGCGATCCAGGGTGTCATAAGTGGCATCAAATTCCTGGTCGCCTCGGCTGGGGTCAATATCGAACTGGGTTTCGGTCCCGTCAGGATTCAGGCTAAAGGCACGAATTTTGATCGGAATGTTGCGCTGGTTAATATCCACATCAGCCGTCAGCAGCGTGGGTGAAAAGTCATCTTCAAAACGCTGCTCAAAGACCTCATCACCAATCTCCGCTTCAAAGCGTACGGGGGCAGGATTGGCAATACTACCAGCGCTGAGGGGAAAGATATCGAGCAAGTTTAGGTTGAGCTGTGCTGTTTCAATTGCCGGGGTGTTGAATTGCAGTTCGTAGTCAACTCCAGCACCCGTCCCAATACCCACCCGTACAAAGTAGGTGCCTGGGTCGAGGCGATCGAACTGGATGCGGTCTTCACCTCTTACGGGTGAACTAGCGAGCAAGTCATCGAAATTATTGCGTCCATCGTTGTTGAAGTCTTTGATGAGTCGAAGACCCGTCAC
>JBCBJE010000424.1:0-5249 GCA_038523735.1 Cyanobacteria bacterium J06626_18
CACGTAATCCTTCGGGATCACTAGCCAAATCTTCTGCCAACTGAGTTCGGCTGCCAAAGTGAAGTAATCCTCTTAAGTACGCCTTTTCAGTCTCATCCAAGGGCCGACAACGAATATCTGTAATGTCTTCATACAGTTTCGGCAAATCCCAAGACTTCGCTACATCCTGGAACAGGGCTGCGAAATCAGGTTTTGAGTCAACCATTTCACTGCTCATGATTGCGTTCAGTTTCAATCGCTAACGGCTACCCGACCTGGTCCAACCTCTTGCACTCATCTGGAAAAATGAGCCCTGCCAGTATTTGTCTGACGTCTGGCACTGTAGGTTTGTCATAGTTTCCTCTGTTATGGCAACTGTTCCGGGTGCTGCAGGCAAACCCAAGTAGGCTAATGACACGAAGGGGCTCACCTTCTGGGTGTTGCCTCTACAATTCAGTTTTGCAAAGTTATGGTTATCTTCGGCGTTATCCTGCTTAGCGTGGGCGCAATCCTCTTTTTTGTCCAACGTAGCCAAAATCAAAAGCTCTTCAGCCTCAAATCGGCTCGTTCCATGACGGCTGCAGAGTTAGTAGGTACTGCCGGAGCCGTTGCCAACGAAATTGGTGGCGGTAGCTGGCGCGACTACGTGAAGCTGTGGGGCGAAGTCGTCGCCGACACGCCTCTCTATTCTGAACACAAGCAAGAACCCTGTGTTCATTACATCGCCAAAGTTATGCGCGAGTTCGAGGAAACCGAAACAACTCGCACCGAGGACGGCAAGCCCCAAACTAAGCGTCAACGCAAGTCGGCGACGGTTACCGACCAGTGTCAGTCGATTCCTTTTTGGCTGCGCGATCGCACCGGTACAGTAAAAGTTGACCCCGATGGTGCTGACATTGAAACGATTTCAGTATTGGATGAATTTCGCCCCGAGCGATCAGGCAATACCCTCGGATATCGCTACCAAGAATCGGTATTACCTGTGGGGCGTTCCATTCTGGTCGTTGGGGCCGTTAGTGACCTAACCGGAGAGGTCATCATCGGCAAACCTGTTAAGTCTGACCACAAGTACATCATTTCGCTTAAGGATGAGGAACGCTTAGCAGCAACGACAACGCGCAATGCCAAAACTACGCTTTATGGGATGGTGGGTTGCCTGGTAGGTGGGGCGCTGCTCTTGCTTCTAGGGCTTCTCAGCTAGTTAAAGTAGCCTATCTATCGTATTTTTGTGATAAGTTCATGGCCGATTCTGGCTTGATAGAATTATATTTATGGGTAGTTGATGAATTCTCTTCGCTGATAAGCCCGAAGCTCGTGTTCCCTCAATAAAGCTGGCAGAAGAGACACGTGACGGCAGGCTAGAGTCACCTTGAGCCGTCACACGATCGCCACTTTCAGATGACAGGATAACTCCACCAGAATTCTGGGGATCAGTTCAGACTGTCCGGATGATGGAGTACTGTTCAGTCCTTATCGAGACCGTTGACTTGACTCAGCCAAATCAGACCGCATTCAGCATCCAAGATGTTTTGGGTGTCGCCATTTTTGATCTCAACGGATTACCTCGTGAGTATTTCATCACGGAGGAAAATCCGAGTATCCATTGGGTCCAGCTAGTTTTTCAGGCTTTGGGCCTGCGATCGCTGCTCTCGGCGTCCTTATCGATGGAAGGCTTCCAGCAGCTGACGATTCGTTTGGAAACCACCACGACTATCGTGGTACGTCGATATCAGGATTACATTGCCCTACAGCTCAAAGGACAACATGCCCTAGACCAGGAAACGACGCGGCTGTCGTTTCTGACCCTTATCGACACGCTGAATCTCGAAACGCTCAACGGGCATTCCCACTTCAAAGCGGCTTAGACGGTGATCTAGCGGGTTTGCCAAGTGCCATGAAAGCTAGGGGGAATAACGCTCGGTAGCTGCAATCGACAGACAGGCTCGTCAGCGAGGCGATCGCTCTCATAAATCCATAGTTCGCTGGCATGGCGGTTGCCGTCGTAGACAACTGTGAGCACCCATCCATCGGAAGTTGGGCCATTGCCTGTGATACCTCCCTGCGGCACATAAATGGGTTCCGAGGGATAACAATCGGTGCCCGCGTCAGCTACGGTAAGCTTGGCTGTATCCGGATCAAAGCGAGCGATCGCTCCAAAGAGTTCGCCTACTGATTCTTCCCCTGGCGCATGCATCGACAAATAAGTGGGGGCTGCTGCAATAGGGCGATCTTCCTGTACCTGCGGAAATTCACAATGATGTTCCACTAGGCAGTTTTGAGCCCGGACTCGGGCCGTTTGTGGATCGAGGCAAATCTGCCAGAGCTGCCCTACTGCAGGGGTCGTCATCTGCCCCGACGCATATTCCTTGAGCTGCTGATTAGTGTCGAAGTCGGTATAACGGACAACTTCAATCACCACATCCCCGTCTGTGTTTACAAAGCCTTTGCCAAAGTGCCACTGATACCAGGGATCTACCGCCTCTGAGGCAATCACCTCAAGGGTTTCAGCATCTACCACCACTAATTGAGTCCCGTGACGAGGCTGCCATCGTAGAGCATCGCTAAAGCTCTGGAATCCCAAAACTGCTGGTAGAGGATTGAGGCGAACAGGCGGCACACAAAACACCAAGTAGCGATCGACCAACACAAAATCATGAATCAGAGGAATCCCGTTGAGCGGAATGCTCTGCTTCTGCTCGATCTGACCGCTGGGATTGCTGCGATACACATTGAGCGTGGCATTGGCGCTGGGAACTACGCCAAAGTTGAAGATGTGCCCTGTTTGGGGATGTCGCTTTGGGTGGGCAGAATAGGGCTCATTGGTCTCTAGCTTGCCAAGAGCATCCACTCCTATCGTCTCCAGTGTTTGCAAATCCAGACGGTGGGGCCAACCTCCCTCCCAAAGCGCCAATACTTTATCAGGTAAGGCCAGTACCGAAGTATTGCCGGCATTTTTTAGTTGGGCACTCCAGCGCTGCCAAATGGGACCAGGTGCCAAGCTGCCATAGCCGCTGTAGAGAAACTGATCGGCAGCCTCCTCTTCCACATAGCCCGCCGAGCACACATATCGATAGGCCGCCTGCGCCTGCCCTTCAGCAAAATGCACCGCTAGGACCGCCCCATCCCCATCAAACCAATGGCCGACCCGCTCCCCCTGCCGCTCCAAACGACCCGGACCATTGCGATACAGACTACCCTGCAATTCTGATGGCACCGCACCCGACACAACCGACAACGGCGTCAACGGAAATTCCTGGGCTGGTTGCGCAATCGCTCGAGTCCAAGCCTTTTGCTGCGCCATCGCCGTCGTCCCCACTGCCATTATTCTCTTTCCAGATTTAGGTCTTCTCTATTGTGCGGGATTTTGGGAAGCGCGGAGAGAGAAGCGAGGGAGTAGGAGAATGGAGGCGTGCGAGAGTAGGGAGTAAAGGGGGGAAGGTAGGAAAGTCTTAGGTTTTGAATTTTATCGACCCACTACCGTCCCTTCCATTTCCCTTTTATCCTTCTACTTCTACTTACCATGCGTCTGCTCCACCTCACCATGAGCTTTAAGGAGGGCGGCGATCTTTTTGCGGACAAGGATGCCAGGTTTGTCGGTAAACATGTGCTGTTCGCGGCTCATCGCTAAGGGCACGTCGTAATCGGTAGATTCGAGGATACGTTTGTCTTCTAGGGTGACTTGGCGGTCAAAGGCAATAACTTCATCGCTGGGGGTGTCGGCCTCAGTGTCATTGCGGACGCAAAACTGCACCATTTGCGAGGTGTCATCCGCGATCGGGGTCATAGTGTTAACGATGATGTGTTCCAAACCATTCGGATAGCCAATTTTGAGCTTCACGGTGAAGGGCAAAAACCAGTCCATTTCCAGGGTCCGAACAGTCTCACCCGCATCCATTTTGAGGTTCTTTTGCTGTAGTTCGGGATTGACGACGCCCAACAATCCCCGGACATGAATGCCCCAATCAGCGTCTTCAATCGCCAGCGCGTCTGGAACTGGATGATCTTCGCTACCAAAGGTCGTAGTGTGAACGAAGGTCGGGTGAGCCAGATCCATTTCGTTTTCCATCACGCGCAGCCCCGCACAACGCCATGGCTCATAAAACTCGTGGATAACCCGATAGTCAGCTGCTTTAGCTTCTGGAATGTGGGGAATTTCGGCGATAGGATCGCCTAAGCAAACCCAAGCATAGCCATACTTTTCCTGGCAGTCATAGGCTTCGACCTTGTAGCACTCAGGAATAGTGTCGCCTTCCTTTAACTGAGGCACCCGGACACAGGCCCCTGTTTCACTGAACTGCCAACCATGATACGGACAGCAGAGTTGACCTTTTTTTACCTGCCCTAAAGAAAGCTGCGCGGTACGGTGACAGCAGCGATCGCGCACGGCAGCCGGAGTCCCTGCTTCCGTAAGCCACAGCACAATTGGTTGCCCTAATAAAGTAAACGCTTTGGGACCCTCTCCCAACTGATTCATGGGAACGATAGGATACCAAAATCGCTGAAACACGGGTTGTTGAGTGACCAGCATCGCAACACAACTCCTAATACAAGGATCGAGTTGATGCATTGTGACGTATTCTGCGATCGATTTCTGTGCCATAGAGACACAAGTTGAGGTTTTCGCGATTCGTTATTTGTTGATAGTTGGTGTTGTTGGGTCGAGGCATCTGGAGTATGGAGTCTTGATAGGGGATTAATAGTATGTAAGGACCAAATGCCTCGCCCTTACAGATTCTGCTCCCCTTTTTTTCCCTTTACTCTCTACCCTCCTACCTACCCACATCTTCCACATCTTCTATCCCTTACCCTGCCATCCCCTTACTCCCCTCCCCGCCCAACCGGTGCATTGGGCAAACGGCTCCACTCATTCCACGAACCGTCATAGTTGCGAACTTTGGGATAGCCCAGCAAATATTTCAAGACGAACCACATGTAGGCCGATCGCGCACCGACTGCACAATAAGAGAGGATCTCTTTGTCTGGCGTTACACCCCAGTTATGGCAAAGAGCCTGTAGTTCATCAAAGGATTTGAAGGTGCCGTCTTCATTTAGCGTCAGGGCATAGTCCATATGAATGGAGCCTGGAATATGCCCGGCACGTTCTATACCTTCTGGCGGCTTCATCAGGAAAGTTTCACCACGATATTCCTCAATTGATCGGACATCTAACAGCACTTGATTAGGGTTTTTCAACGACGCTTGAACCTCTTCAGACAAGATCCGCAGATTGCCGTCGAGTGGGTTGGTCTTGTAATGCTTAGGTGGAAAGG
>JBCBJE010000425.1:0-5240 GCA_038523735.1 Cyanobacteria bacterium J06626_18
ACGCTCAAGATTGACCGTTCGTTTATCGAAAATGCCGATGCCGACTATGAAAAGTTGGAAATTTTGCAGTCTGTTGTGCGCTTGGCCTGGAATCTAGGTTTAGAGGTGGTCGCTGAAGGGATCGAAACCGAACAGCACTATGCTCGCATTAGGGCATTACGCTGTGAATCTGGGCAGGGCTTTCTGTTCGCGAAGCCACTCGCTGCTGGAGCTGTAGGTGAGTTGATTCGAGCGCAGGCGTTGACATAGCTGCATTTTGAGCGGCTTATCTTGTTTGTTTGGCAAAGGGAAAAGGAAAAAAAGGTGACCGAATTTTCAATCTGACTGCATCCGGTCGCAACGGGTAGCCGTATACCTTGTTAAGTAGCTGTCCTGCGATCGCGCACTCACATGTCCGCCAGTACTCAATTGTCGATGCCTGTGATTCCTCCAGTCACTGATACTGTCCTAGTCAAGCGACTCTGGCAGGGCGATTTGGGTGCTTTGGGGGCACTTTACGATCGCTATTCTGGTCTGGTTTACACCATTGCGCTTCGTAGTTTGGGTGACACAACGAGGGCTGAGGATCTGACGCAAGACGTGTTTTTGACGCTTATGCACAGTCGCTCCTATAACCCAGAGCGAGGCTCCCTCAGTAGCTATCTCAGTATGCTGACGCGATCGCGGGCGATTGATCGGATTCGAGCCCAATCCGTCCATCACAAATATATCCATCGTTGGCAGCAACAATCCTACCCATCGGAACCGACTCCTATGGAACATGCCAGTCAGCAAGAACGATACACGCTAGTCAGAGATGCTCTTGATCAGCTGACCGAGTCACAGCGGCAAGTCTTGGAGCTGAGCTATTACCAGGGACAATCGCAAACGGAAATTGCCAATCATTTGGGAGTTCCACTCGGCACGGTTAAAAGTTGGGCCAGACGAGGCTTACTCAGGCTGCGATCGTACCTGCAGGACCAGCTTAGCGAGGAAACGCCATGAACCCCTCACCCCTTTCTGATGACTTACAAACTCTGGCTGCAGGCTATGTCTTAGGCGATCTCAGCTCCGATGAAATGGCTCAATTCCAGCAGTTGTTGGCTGTTCACCCTGAACTTGCTCAAATCGTCGAGTCTTTGCAGGAAACCTTATCCCTGCTGCCCTACGGGCTACCGCAGCAAACACCTGATGTGAGCGTGCGATCGCGCCTTCTCGGAACTGTCAAAGCTTCCATTTCCTCTGCTCCAGCCCCGACGTCTCCAGAACCAATACCCACGCGGCGGCAGACTACCCAACGGCGGCGTCCTAGCTGGGCAATGCGCTGGGTGGCTGCTGTTGTTGTTGGTCTTGGCAGCTGCAGCCTTTGGCTCACGCATCGGGTTGTTAGTTTGCAGGCACAGCTCAAAACGGCACAGCACTTTGCGGAGATTGCGATTACAGATGGAGCAGTTGTAACCCCAGCGCTTGAGGGGCAGCTTGAGCATAAAACGCTGGTTGGTCGTGGCGCGGAGGGACCTGAGGGGGGTGAGGGCGCAGACTCGGGAGGAATGTCGTTTGAGCGTGAGATCCTGACGGTTAGCCCAGCTGATACGTTGCTGCAACAGCAATGGCCAGGATTGCCGCAACTGGTGCAAGACCATCGCAAATCACTCATGCGTTCCCAGGGGCCAGTTGATGTGGCTGCCAGAAACCCCAATACTCTGGTGGGGCAATTTCCACTATCGAACCAGATCCCCGCGATCGCCTCGTCACAGGTAACCCTGTTGGGGGGAAGTCACTGTCAGTTCGGTGCAGCCAAGGGCATTCGACTGACCTATCGGTTATCAACCGACCAGACCGTTTCGGTCTATCAAATTGACCTCGAAGGGGAAGACTTCCCCAAGCTTGCGGATGCCAACATTACCCTGAATTACCGCAATGTCAATCTGATCCTCTGGCGCGAAGAGGATTATTTGTACGCGTTAGCCGCTGAATTGCCGCTAACAGATTTGCAAACCCTTGCTCAGACCATGGAGCCTATTTGAGATGTCCTTGACCAACGTGTTTTCCAGAAAGCGGTTACGTTATTTGCTGATGGCGATCGCTGCCCTTAGCCTGACAGTAATTGCGGCTTGCTCCTTTCCAACGGATGAACCCATAGGCGAAGCACCCCCGCTGATTACAACCACCTCCGGTGAGGCAGAAATTGCGCTAGCTGAACACCTTGCTAGCCTTGGCGCCATAAAATACGGAGCCTACTGGTGTCCCCACTGTCATGCTCAGCAAGCGTTATTTGGCAAAGAAGCTTTCGAAAAAATCACCTATGTTGAGTGTGATCCCTCAGGGCAAAACCCCCAAACCGCTACCTGCCAAGCGGTCGGTGTCGAGAGCTATCCGACTTGGGAAATCGACGGCGAACTGTACCGAGGTGTTCAGCCCTTAGAAACCCTGGCTACCATTTCGCAGTATTCAGGACCGACTGCTTTTCAAAACACTGGGGAGTAGGGAGGTAGAGAGTAGAGGGTAGATGGGTGGATGGGGAAGGTAATAGGTCCAGGAGGAGCAGGGCTTCGCCGTGAGCGTCAGCCAAACGTGATGCAGAGGAAGCGGAGGGGAGATTGGGAGATAAGGGGAATGGGGAGATAGGGAGATAGGGGGAAAAACCGTAGGGACAGGTTCAGTCGAAACTGTGTGGGTAGTCCAACTCCTTTCGCTCAAAACCTGCCCAGGCTGTTGTACCAATAACGAATGGCTAATAACCAAGAACCACGAACCAAGAGCTAACAACCAAGAACCACGAACCATCAACAATGAACCAAAAACCATTCCCCCATCACGGATTCGCCACGCTAAACGTATCGCACTGATTAATATCGCCTGTCTGAATGCCAGTAGAAAACCACCGGACGCGCTGCTCAGAGCTGCCGTGAGTAAAGGAATCGGGGGTGATGCGGCCAATGGCTTCACGCTGGAGGCGATCGTCCCCAATCGCACTAGCAGCATTCAGCGCTTCTTCGATATCACCCTGTTCCAGGATGTCACGGGTTTTTTCAGCGTGATTAGCCCAGACTCCAGCCAAGCAATCTGCCTGAAGTTCGAGCCGTACCGATAACTGGTTGGCTTCTACTTGACTCACCTGCTGCTTGGCGCGTTGGACCTGACCTGAAATACCCAACACATTCTGGATGTGGTGTCCCACTTCGTGGGCAATCACATAGGCCTGAGCAAAGTCGCCAGGAGCCTGATGGCGAGTTTTTAGGTCATCGTAAAAGCTCAAGTCAATATAGACCTTTTGATCGGCTGGGCAATAGAACGGACCCATTGCAGCTTGAGCAAAACCGCAGGCTGAATCCACTTGGCCTGAGAACAGAACCAGGGTTGGTTCAGGATAATCCTCCCCGAACTGCTGCTGAAACAGCACATTCCAGGTATCTTCGGTATCGGCCAAAACCACCGAGACAAAATCAGCTAGCTGTTCTTCATTAGCGGGCCTAGGCGCAGGTTCGTTAGCTACAGGGGCCTGACCGGCTTGTTGAAGAACCACCATCGGGTCGCCACCCAAAAGCATCACGATCAGTGCCAAGACAATCATGCCCAAACCGCCACCGCCAACCGCGACGCCCCGCGACACTCCCCGCCCGCGACGATCTTCAATATTTGTACTGCGCCGACCCTTTGCCCATTTCATAGCCGCTTGCCAACTTACTTTACACGTAACTCTATCTTGTCGGCATATTTATCTTGTCTATCTATTGGCAAGAGCTTTTACAGAATTTCAGCGATGTTTCTGTGTAGTTCGATTATGTAAGTCCAGTCAGTTTAACCGGAAAAGGGATACCGCCTATTACCGAAATTGCCTGCGTAAAGTGGGGAGGGCTCTTTGTATTTGCAGAGAGCAAAGCGATCGTGCATCGTAATGAGATACTTCTGCTGGCATGGATGCAGTAAAGCGGTCCTAAGATTGGGGCAAAGCGATGAACGGTCTCAAAAAAAGTTGGTGTCACGTTCTAGCCAGCTGTATCAGCCTTTTAGCAGCCGTTGTGCTGAGCAATGCTGCGACATTGGCACTTGCCAATATGGCGAGTCCAGAATACGCCGGTGATTTTTTGGGGGAGCCTTTAGGCAATGTCGCAAGCCTCGATATCCTGCATGAGGATCTGCGCTTTGACCTCCGTCCGTTAGAAAGGAAACAACCTGTTGCGATCAATGCTGCGTATCAGGTTCAGAATCCAGGAGCCGATACGACAATTGAGCTACTCTTTGTGGCTCCTGGCTTAGAAACAGGGCAGGTCATGTTGGATGAGACAGATGCGATCGCCGCTGTCATCGTAGACAATCCCGTCATTCCAGAAGACTGGCAAATTCCCCGCACCATACCCCCGACCCAAGGATTGCAGTTCACAATTCCCCTCGCCTCTGGCGAACATATCATCAGCGTGCAGTACACAGCTCGACCGGGCAGCGATGGCTGGGAACTGTATCGCAAATATACTCTGGACTATCTGCTATCACCTGCAGCCCAGTGGCGATCGTTCGGGACATTAGCTGTTGACGTGTATGCGCCTCGCAGTTGGAAAACCGATTTCTCTCTGGAGCTGCCTCTAGTGGCGACCGGCCACTGGCAAGCCGAATTTACTGGTCTTCCCGCCGACAGTATTACGCTGTTAAGCCACCCTACAGTTCCTTTCTACACAGCCCTGCTCAGAAAACTATGCACGATAGGTAGCTGGTTAGTAGCGCTCGTGGGAATTTGGTGGGTCGGTCGCCAGGTAGGCCGTATTTCCCAGCAGCATCAGTGGCAGCAAGGCTGGCTAGTGGTAACAGTTCTGCTAGGGGTTCCCCTGGGCATCGTCTGTGTTTGGGCTGTAATTGGACTTGGCAGTTGGGGCGCCGAGACCCTGCTAGACAGTCGCCATCTGGGCGAAGCGTACGTCTACAGCCGGAACATTGTGTATCTGCTGATGGGGTTATTAGCTGCTGTCATTGCGCCGGTTGCTAGCCTCATGGGGTTTGTCCGGGGGCGTCGGCGATCAACGAAGACCTAGCAAGTGCATTATGCGCGTTAGCGCTAGCCATGTCCGTAGAGCTATATGACCCCTACGGTAAATCTCTGTTCCCTGTTCCCTGTTCCCTGTCCCTCCTACCTATTTGGCGGATTAGGTAGGAGGAACAGGGAACAGGGAACAGGGAACAGAGATTTACCGTAGGGGTCATATAGCTCTACGGACATGGCTAGCGCTAACGCGCATAATGCACTTGCTAGGTCTTCGTTGATCGCC
>JBCBJE010000426.1:0-5236 GCA_038523735.1 Cyanobacteria bacterium J06626_18
CCTTTGAGCGGCTGTAGCAGCTCTCGCTTGAGGGCAAAATCGAGCACAGCAGCTTCAGCACGGTAGTTGTGGCTCAAGGGACCATACTTGTGGGCAGCCGCATCTAAGTTGGGAACGTAGCAGTAGGTAAAGCTTTTGTTTTGATGATCGAGCCGTGAGAGGCGATCGCGTAGTCGCACGAAGCTATCAGCAGGCGTGAGGTAGCCCATAAAGCCTTGCTCGATCGCTTGGCTACCCGTTGTCATCATTCGGCTCAAACTTGTTTTTTGAAGACTACGCAAGCTGATGATGCCTGTATCTAAACCATATTCCTCAAAACGTCGATACACGTTAGACATCGGTAGAAAGGTCTCAGAATTGAGCTGTTCATCGGAATACGGACTGGAATTGCCGGCCACCACAGGTCGCCAGCTGAGTAAATTGACAGCGCTTCCAACCTCCGGTAAGTAAACCATCGTACCCACGGCCCCATGTTGAGCTGGAGCATGAGCCGTCGCAGCCGTTGTTAAAGCTGTCGCCGTGGTGCTGGGAAAGGTCGTTGTCGCAGGCATAAAAAACGCTTGCGGACTCGCACAAGCCGTTGCCAATTCAGGAATATCGCCCATTGCTACTAGCGATCGCAGCTGATCGTAGCCAAAGGCATCCATCATCAGCATCACGACGTGATTAATTGCCCCCTGCTGCTGCCATTGCTGCCAAGCATCTGTTACGGCTCGAACCCCAAGGAGTGTTGGGTCGAAGGGGGGCAGTTGACCACCCTTCAAGCAAGTAGCGTTGGGGCAAAGCCAGTCTAGTGCCAGCGCTGTGACGTTTGCCAAGCCCAAACCATCGTAGCTAGGACGTACTGCTCCGGCTCCTAAGAAGGGAGGCAGTGCTTGCCGTTCTAACAAGGCGGTCTCGGCAAGTGCCTTAATATTGATGTTCATTTCCAGTCCTCTAGCCACAACAATTTTTTCCCTCAAGCCAAAAGTTCAACGCTATTGATGTCGATGAACTCTGAGCGCACAGATACAGAAAAATCCGTCAGGTTCAATATTTAAGTACGAGTATGCGGGTTGATCCGCATGCTCTCCAGGGAATTTCTGACTGTTTAGAACGAACTTAGGGGCTATTTACTTTTCAGCGCCAGCTACCTATGCCCCAAGGCCATCTGAGGGGGATTGCAATTGAGCGAGACCTCATCCCACGCCAGAGATGGTTGCTTATCTTCCAGAATTGCTCGCTTAACTTCCGCGGGTGCTAGGCGTTAGAACTGCTTACTTGAAACTGATTTGCCCAACACCGCCGCCGTGAGTTCGATGAAGGTCGCGACTTCGCGGTCTATCCGCCTGCGAGTCAACTGCAGGCTAGATCAGGAAAACTCATTGAAATGAGTTAAAACCTCGACCATGCAGGTGATCTAACCTCTGAGTCAACTGCCAGTAGACCTTTCCTAAGGAGTCCGCGATTCATCCGCGGACGGGGAAAAAACATCATCTAAACATTGCGGTCGCCCTCAAGGCTCCGGGCTCGCGCGAGGGGACTTGGTATGGCCAAATAAGCTCATCATCCCTTTACCTTGGCCTGATAGGATCAAAGACGGTTCCTGGAGGGAAACCTATGTTGACCATTGCACTGCCAAAAGGGGCGTTGCTGGACGAGAGTATTGAACGGTTCAAGGCGATCGGGTTGGACTTTAGTGCGTTTTTGGATAAGTCCAATCGACAGTTGCAGATTACGGCACCTAGTGGCAAAGCCCAAGGGCTACTGGTACGGGCTCAGGATGTGCCAGTGTATGTAGAGTATGGACAAGCACAACTAGGCATCGTCGGTTACGATGTGCTGCGCGAAAAACAGGCACAGGTAGCTCAGCTAGCTGACTTAGGGTTTGGACACTGCCGCATGTCGGTGGCGGTGAAAGCGAGCAGTCCCTATCGCTCAGCACTCGACTTACCGGCACACTGCCGTGTAGCGTCTAAGTTCGTGAACTGTGCACGGGATTACTTTCGTAGCATCGATCTGCCGGTAGAAATTGTGCCCCTCTATGGATCGGTAGAACTAGGGCCAATCACTGGCATGTCAGAAGCGATCGTGGATTTGGTCTCCACCGGACGAACCCTGCGGGAAAACAACCTGACAGAGTTAGAAGTGCTATATCAAAGCACGGCTCGATTGATTGCTCATCCCGTCAGTTATCGCGTCAACCCCGATGGACTGGATGAGGTGATCAAACAGCTCCGGACACCCATAGCGGCATCAATATAGCAGCGAGCCCTGCTAAAGCAAGTCTTAAATCAACACGTTAGAGTGAAGGACGAGCGAGATCGATAGGCCCAAAACGATCGCGTCTCGTAATCCAGTGGCTTTATTTGTTTTGCCTACAGTGCGATCGCACTTTTCTATATGACTTCAGCGGCTTATTCCCCAACGCCCTCCGACCCCCAAGATGCGAGGCAAGAACGTGGTAACGATTGGCGTCTCTTTCTTAAACTTTGGCCTTACATCAAAGCACAGCGACGGGCGCTGTTATTCCCTTTTGTTCTGCTGGTGCCGCTCTCGATCGCGAATGCCCTCCAGCCTATTTTGATTGGTCAGGCTATTTCACTCATTCGACAAGAACCCGTCTTCTGGTTCCTTGAAGGGCGATCGCTCCAGAGCGGACTGAACATACTGGTGGGGCTGTTGCTGGTCACCGTTACGATACGTCTGACGCTAGATGGCTGGCAAAGCTACTTAGTGCAAAAAGTCGGACAACAGATTACCGCCAACATTCGCAATGATCTGTTTAGTCACGTCACCTCCCTGGCTGTCAGGTTCTTTGATCGCACCCCCGTCGGCAAGCTCATCACCCGCCTCACCAGCGATGTAGACGCCTTGGGTGATGTGTTCTCGACAGGAGCGGTAGGTATCTTTGGCGATATGTTCTCGATTGGTGTTATCGCGGTAACGATGTTCCTGCTGCAGTGGCAGTTGGCGCTCATGCTAATTGGCATGCTGTTTCCGGTAACTTGGCTCATCATTTACTTCCAGCAACAGTTTCGGAAAGCGAACTATCGCTCTCGCGAAAAGCTTTCAGAGCTCAACGCCACCCTACAAGAGAACATTATTGGCATTGAAGTCGTTCAGATGTTCCGCCGTGAACGCTACAACGCAGGAGCCTTTCAGAAAACGAACCAGCAGTATGTCCGGGCAGTGGATAGCACGATCTTTTTCGACTCGGCGGTTTCGGCGACCTTGGAATGGATTGCGCTAGTGGCGATCGCGGGTGTCCTCTGGCTCGGTGGCTATTTGGTGATGCAAGACACGCTGACTTTTGGGGTTCTGGCCTCCTTCATCTTGTTTGCCCAGCGTCTATTTGACCCCCTGCGGCAATTTGCTGATAAGTTCACCTCAATTCAAGCTGGATTCACCGCTGTTGAGCGCATCACAGATTTGTTCAGCGTCCCTGTCGAAATTCAGGATCCAGACCAAGCGGTGCAGCTTCAACCCAAAGCGCCCAAGGTCCCTCCATCATCACGCGTTCATGGTTCCAGCCACGCACCACGCCCTCATACTCAAACAGCTGCGCAAAAGCAATCAACACCTCCAATGGCTCGGGCTTCCGAAATCCGTTTTAATCGAGTTTCTTTTGGCTACAAGCCCAATGAATATGTGCTCAAAAATCTGGACTTCACCATTCGCCCTGGCGAAAAAGTCGCCCTGGTAGGTCCGACGGGTGCCGGTAAAAGCTCCATCATTCGTTTGTTGTGCCGCCTTTACGATGTCAATCAGGGTGCCATTCAGCTGGATGGCGTCAACATTCGTGACCTGCCTCAAGCAGAACTCCGCAGGCGAATGGCTGTAATTTTGCAGGATGGCTTTCTTTTTGCCGGCGACGTCAAAAGCAATATCACTCTGGGTGAAGACTACCCCCCAGGAGCTGTCGAGCAGGCTGCGGAGAGAACCAATGTGGCCTCTTTCATCGAGCAGTTGCCCCAGGGATACGATACGGTGCTGAGAGAACGCGGGACCAACTTGTCGGGCGGACAAAAGCAACTGCTAGCCTTTGCGCGAGCCGCAATTCGCAACCCCGGAATTCTAATTCTGGATGAAGCAACCGCCAACCTGGACGTTGCGACCGAGGCACTAATCCAAGATGCCCTCGAAAAACTGCTGGCAGGGCGTACTGCCATCATCATTGCCCACCGCCTTTCCACCATCCGCAATGTCGATCGCATTCTGGTACTCAAACAAGGTGAATTGATTGAGCAGGGCAATCATGAGGCTTTGTTAACCCAGAACGGTCTCTATGCCAGTCTCTATAAGCTGCAGATGCTGGAGAATTGATAAAGAGAAGAGTAGTGGGTGGAGAGTAGAGGATGATGGAGTGATGGGCTGCGTCGTGAGCGTCAGCCGTAGGCGTAGCCTTCCCGAAGAGAAAATACGATAATAGATGAACGAGGGGAAGAGGGGGAGACAAGGGAAAGAGAATCCGTAAGAGCAAAGCATTTGGCCCGTATCCTTACCACCCATCGAGACTCGATGCTCCAAATGCCTCGCCCCACCTCAGCCAACCACCATCAACGAGTAACGAACAACCAACAACCAAGAACGCCCTCTTCCCGGTTCCCTGTGCGACAGGTACAGGCTTAACTCAAATCAACCCATGTAGAAATTCATAAGGTTCATCTTCCCAACACGGTTCTGGATAAACTCTGGCGATGTAACGATGAACATCCAGCACGATATCTTGAATCTGCTCTCCCTCAAACAGCGCTTCTAGTTTCTCAGAATCCTGATCGCGCAGAGGGGCCAGAGGCGTCGCGTGATGAACTTGCAAACTAGGAGAGGTTCGTTCACTGCGGCGTGCGAAAGGTGAGTTCGAAGCGCGCAAATGAAATTCTTCAGGATGCGACGGTGCACCTCGCCAGAAAGCAGGCATGGGCGATCGCGCTGCCGAAGGAGCAGCAACATTACCACGCGACAAGATGCTGGTAACAGCCGTCTTCTCTTGGGTCTGTGAGAACCCGCCTTTTTTCATAGCCTTTAACGAAAGTATGTAAAAAAGTTAGTCAGTTGCCACCATTTAGATAGCATTCAATGGAGTAAACACCCTTCAATCAACACATCAAGGCCGTTCGAAACAACAGCCCACGGATTAAGCAATGTCCCTCTCTTACTCAAATTCATGTTGATTTCAAGACGCTTTGTGCCTCTCATCTTTTTCACTGTAGCGCACAAATTCACGTTATGTGGGGTGTAACCCCTTATCCATCAA
>JBCBJE010000427.1:0-5233 GCA_038523735.1 Cyanobacteria bacterium J06626_18
CCGTCTTCAGCATCGCGATCGCGGATCTGACCCACCTGCTCAAAGACGGCTACCTCGGGCGCTACGGCGTCATGGACCTCCTGCTCGGCAAGCCTGAGCGCTTTACGTAACTTCAAACCCAGCTTTACAGCGATACCCCTCAAATATCCCGTTCACAAATTGTAGAAAGTCAATGAAAACTGCATTCCCGAAACGTCAAACGCTTGGCGCATACAGCCTGAGAAACGCAGCAGCTGACTGTGGCTTGGAGGCCCTCAGACTCAAGTTGCTCAACGCCCCCTTGGACCTGCCTCAAACCATTGTCGATGCGATGAGTGACAACGTCCTGACCGACCTGGCCGAAGCGCTGGAAGGCTTGGGATACGAAGTGGTCGAGGACATTCGCTATCAGGGCGAGGAGAAGACTCACGCTAAGGCTCAAGGTGCGTATCCTCAGACGCTGTTTTGGCATCCAGGCGGCACCATCGACACCGAAGCTCAAGGCATCAGTTACGCCATTTTTGAAGCCGAAGGCGAAGGGATTTATGTCTGTACAGGCGTCCTGAAGAACGCCAAGCCGATCGACTTTGAAGCGCAGCGTGTCCGACTGACTGAAGACGGCTTTGAGGCGATCGAAGACTGATATCAGCTGTGCCCGACACCGTCAGCGATCGCGCGCTACCGGGTTGGGCGAATAGATTCCCGCCAAAATTCCGGGCCAGACGGCTGGCTCTCAAGTCACTATCAAGGAGGAAACCCATGCCCGCACAAGTAAAACGCCGTAAACCCTCAGTTGCTGTAAGCATCCTCAACGCTCAGCAGATCCTCATCACAGGAGCTGCAGGCACTGGTAAAACCACGCTGGCGCACAAAATCACCCAGTGGCGTCAGCGGCAATTTCGAGGAGCCCGACGCACGATCTTTGATCCCACCTTTAGCTGGAATCAGCACATCTGGCTTCAAAGTGTTTCATCGTCGGAGCTGCACCAGGAGCAGTTTGTGGCAGGAGGCGGCGGCCAGTTTCACGCCCGGTTTTGGGATGCATTCAAGGCCCTTGAATCCAGTCATCAAGATGGGCTGCATACGCTCGTTTTTGATGAGATTAGTCAATGGCCCAGCCTGGGCTTTACCCACGAAGAATTGTCATCTATCGCTAGTTTCACGTTCCACACCGGAGGCAACCACATCGCCTCGATTGTAATCACACAATCAATCGCTTTCTCGGCACTTCAAGCACTCTGTGGGGCGACCTTCCTCAGTCAAACCCGACTGCAAAATGCTGCGGTTTTGGAATTGTTGCCTCGCCAAAACGGACAGGGTCCGAATGCTTTGTCAGTCTCAGCTCTCTACAGCCCAGAGGGCAGCTTGGCCAAAAACGAGATTGCACTCGCTGAACTCAAGCTCGACTCGATGCTATAGGGGGGTGCCTCGATGAGTTATTACCGCAGGTTTCACACGGGCATCCCCTTACTGGATGGATTTTTAGCGTTATCGACGCTCATCGGGTTCGCCTGGCTCGTAACGTTCCTGCTGACGCTGCTGGGTGGGGCCAATCCGGCGATCGCTAACCACGCCGGCTCTCCCTACTACCACGCTCGTTGGGCGCGGCACAGCATCCGGACTCGTATCGCCTCATGGTCGCAGCCATCGACCGCACCGAGGATCCCCCGGTGACAACTCGACTTTCAGTCCCTCATCACCCTAAGGAGACATCATGACTGTCCTGACTACCGCCCCAGCGTCACACCCGGAACTCCTCTGTCAATACCTCGCTGCGTGCCCTGACCATTGTGCGGGCGCGATCCTCATCCCCGGTCCCGCTGGCTATCGGGACACTACCCAGCTGTATCCCGAATATTGGCACTGGCAAACCTTCCAAAATGGCGAACCCGCAGCGTTCCTCCAACTGCTGCGCGATGTTCAGCATCCCCCAGGGCGCTATGGCTTTCATGCCCAACTCTGGTGTGGTCTCTTCGCCCCGCCCTCCAAACCCTATGACCTCACGGTGCTGTCTGCCGCCCTCCAGGGCGAAAGCTTGCAACAGGTCATCACCGCGATGGTCCCCACCCCAGCGAAACTCTATCCCTCGGCTTTTGACCTCCGCGAACTGCGCGAAGATCTCGACCTCAAGGCTGCGTCCGCAACCGTCCCGACGAATACGAGCTTTCTAGAGCGCGTCGTGCGCCACCTTCTACAGGGCGAATGCCGCAAACTTCTGACGGACCACCTCCAACGGCTTCAGCCCGCTCCAGCCTAACGGTCGAATTTCATACCCAATTTACTGTTAACCACCATGGACAAACTCACCCACGAAATCACCCAAGAACAACTGGCACAGCACTTCGATGGCATTCTCGGCGGGTCGATTGTCGGCATTTTCGGCTACCGCGACTTTGAACATAACGGAACGCCTCATATTGCGCTCCTTCTCGACTGCAAAGGCGACATGATTACCGCTGTCTCATCCGATTGGCTGGCGCTCTATCCGGGGAGGCAGCTGGGCCTCACCGATCCGCAACATGTGCTCCAGCAGCCTGAACAAACTCCCAGCCTGAGGGCGCTGGTGCAGGCCACCCATAGCATCCGTCGTTCACTCCAAGAGGTGTTCCCAGCAGTTCGATTCAACCTATCCAGCTCATCCCAAAAGGACCAGGGCAACGTGGTCTCTATCAAATGGACTGACGGCCCATCCGAAAAAGATGTGGAATGTGCCGTAAGTCAACACGAAGTTATCAACGGCACTCCAGACGACCTCTATCTCGACCTGTTCCGGCAACAAACAATCGCAGCAGACGTCGCAGCTCAACTTGACATACTGGCATCAGTCATCGCCCAAGTTACCGACCCGGACCTGCTTGTGCAGGCTGGTATCACTCCTCAAACCAGCCATCGCGAAATAGCCAGTCAGCTCCTTGACCACTTTGGGACCGACAGGCTAGTCGCCGCACTGACGTAAATCGGTTCCCAACTCCCGTCGCGATCGCATCCTCACCACCCACGCGATCGCCTCCCCCATCAACATCTACCCCAAACACCATGACTTTTCTAATTAACTTCACGGCGATCGCTGCCGTCATCTACTTTGGCATTGCCTTTGTTTGCTTTGTCTCTTCAAATGATTCTGAGAGTGCTCAGGCTGAAGCTGAGGTTTCTCAAGCAAGTCCTCAAGATTTCGGGGCGGCATCGGCAAGTACGGAGTCATCTAG
Source organism: Cyanobacteria bacterium J06626_18 (assembly GCA_038523735.1). Lineage (GTDB taxonomy): Bacteria > Cyanobacteriota > Cyanobacteriia > Phormidesmidales > Phormidesmidaceae > SIO1E4. The sequence goes on from JBCBJE010000427.1 coordinate 3,186, forward strand.
CATCGCGATCGCCCTGCATCAATCGGTGGACGCCGGGCTGCTCTACAGGTTGGGAGGCAACAGCAACGTCTTTTGCACCAACCGCGCTTGGTCTGCACTCGGGGCAACGTCCCGCCAACAGGTTCTCGGCCTACTTTGGCAAATCATCGATGCGATCGATTACATCCCCATCGACACGCTGTGGCTCGATGAGCAGCAATATCTCACCTGCCTGGGGCCGTTTGACCGGCAAGGTCCTCCTCTCATCACCCTCATGACGGTCGGCGAATGGCATCAGAGCTTGAACGCTAGAGCCCTCCCCGCTGGTCGGTTTGAAGCTGCCGCATGACCATCAAGCAACTAGCCACCAAGAAGGAGAATCATGAATCGCACTTTGGCTATATTTGCGCGTCCCATTCCCTACCATAAGGAACTCAGGAAGATTGCAGGGAGTGCAACTTCCGCGATTTTGTTGACCCAGCTGGACTACTGGTTCAGCAAGAAACCGGATGGCTTCCATAAATTTCTGGAGCCGTGCAATCGCCCCGGCTACAAAGAAGGTGACAGCTGGTCGGAGGAACTGGGATTCAGCGCTAAAGAATTCAGGACGGCTTTTAAGTCAATCGGGATAGCCTACAAGTCCAAAGGTGAGTATGACCAGGCTGCTGACAAATTTGGCGGGTTGTTTTATTGCAGCTATCACAATCGTGTCACAGGACAGACTTGGTATTACCGCAACCACAAAGTGCTCGATGAGGCTATCGAAACCCTGGCAAATCAAGGATCGGTTACTGGAACTGACCAACGGGCGTTTACAGGAAAATCCGATCCAGACTCTGCCAGTGGCGCAGTAACTGACCAACGGGCGTTTACAGACCATTCGGTAACTGACCAACCGGCAGTTACAGTAGCATCCGTTCCAGACTTTACCAGTGGCGTGGTAACTGACCAACCGGCAGTTACGCAACTGACCAACGGGCAGTTAGATCACGCAGAGACTACTCCAGAGACTACCTCTTCAGAGAGTACAGACAGAGAAAAGAACTGTTTCTCTCAAGTCGAATTCGCTCACGCTCAACCCCAACCCGAACCGCATACCGAGACTCTGGTCACCCCAACACCGACCCCAACCACGCTCGTTGTTCAGTCAAGCGGATCGGCCAGGACACGTGTTCCGGGCGGCAGTGAGAATGATTCTCAATCCCTGACTATCGGTGCTGTTACCTACAGGCAATCACCCGCGTCTATCGACCTGTCGGAAGCGTGGGAGCGAGACAAAATGGCGGCTAGCCTGGAAGCGCGATCGCTCGCCCCTGGCCACAAATCCCCCTGGCTAGTGGCTCACGGTCTAGGGGCGGTCTGGGTTGGCCCTGGCAAGACCGATTTTAACGCTGACCTGCTGTCTTTGATTGCCCGGTATAAGCGGGATGAATGGCGACAAGACAGTTCCAGGGGGGCTTGTGTCCGGTTCATCTGCAACCTGATCAACAAGGGGGCCGATACCGAGCTACAGACCTACTGGGAGGAGGCTCAGGCGGGAGCGAGGAACGAGCCCGTCGTTCCCACCCGCAGGCCATCCCGCTACGGCATCGACGTAGCGGCTACGACCGAGCGATTAAGGCGCAAGTATGGCCAAAGAGAGGTGGCCAATGCTTGATATCAACACCTTCAGTAAATGGCTAAATTTGATGAGTGAGCTGTACCAGAAGCCTATCAGTGAAGCCCTCGAAGATTTTTTCTACGAAGAATGGAACACGCTAACCGATATCCAATTTGAGCGCGGGGCACGTCTCGTGATGCGGAAAGACCAGCGGTTCCCAACCATTGAGCGCGTGATTGAACTGGCCCGCTCGACATCTGAGGCCCGCCGACCGGAGCGATCGCTCTATCAGCCGGATGCCAGACTTCAAGATGACGAATATGACCCGATGAGTCCTGAGGCGATCGCGGCCAGGGCTAAGGTCCGTGAGCAGTTAGCCCAGTTGAGGCAGGCTCGGGTCGCGGTTGCGGAGTCTCAGTCGGGGCTAACATCGCTTTCCGATGTATTTGGAGTTGCTCCCGAGCCTCCG
>JBCBJE010000428.1:0-5227 GCA_038523735.1 Cyanobacteria bacterium J06626_18
ACAGAGTGCGACCTTTCTTGTTTATTGCAGTTTTTAACCCATACCTTGTTTGAGGAAACTATGACAGATAAGCCGGATCGCGTGGTTCTAATTGGGGTTGCTGGAGACTCTGGGTGTGGCAAATCTACCTTTTTGAGACGTCTAGCTGACCTTTTTGGTGAAGAGTTCATGACAGTTATCTGTCTGGACGACTATCACAGCCTTGACCGTAAGCAGCGTAAGGTTGCTGGGGTAACTGCACTGAATCCTAAAGCGAACAACTTTGATTTGATGTATGAGCAAATCAAAGCTTTGAAAGAAGGCACGCCTATTGACAAGCCCATCTACAACCACGAGACGGGCGAGATTGATCCACCAGAGCGGATCAACCCCAATAAGATTGTTGTGATTGAAGGTTTGCACCCCCTCTATGATGAGCGTGTCCGCGAACTGGTGGATTTCAGTGTCTACCTCGACATTCACGACGATGTGAAAATTGCCTGGAAGATCCAGCGTGATATGGCTGAGCGGGGTCACACCTACGAAGACGTGTTGGCATCCATCAACGCTCGTCGCCCTGACTTTGAAGCCTACATTGACGTCCAAAAGCAGTATGCGGATGTCGTGATTCAGATTCTTCCCACGCAGTTAATTCCTGATGATGAAGAGAAGAAGATTCTGCGCGTTCGACTGATGCAGAAAGAAGGGGTTGAGGGCTTTGCACCCGTCTACTTGTTTGACGAAGGCTCCACCATCGACTGGATTCCCTGCGGGCGCAAGCTCACCTGTTCTTACCCCGGTATTCGGATGCACTACGGCCCTGACAGCTACTTCGGCAACGAAGTTTCTGTCTTGGAGATCGATGGCCAGTTTGAGCGTCTTGAAGAGCTGATATACATCGAGAGCCATCTCAGCAACACCTCGACTGATTATTACGGTGAAATGACGGAGCTGCTGCTTAAGCACCGCGAATATCCTGGTTCTAAGAATGGCAGCGGCTTGTTCCAAGTTCTGGTTGGTCTGAAGATGCGCGACACTTATCGGAAACTAACTGCGAAGACACCCCAAGCAGTTGCCCAGTAGTCGTTTTGGGGACGACCAATTTCTATTTACTCAAAAGCCGATGTGCCTTGCATGTCGGCTTTTTTGTTGGGCATCGTGAAATGCGGTCGATGCAGGGTAATGAGGGTGGGTAATAGGTTTAAACAGATGTTTCGCCGTTTTGGAGAGATGCGGCTAAGAGGGCTGCTTGGGTGCGATCTCGCAAACTCAAACGACTCAGAATACTTGAAACGTGATTCTTGACCGTGCCTTCTGAGAGATACAGGGTTTGAGCAATTTCGCGGTTGTTGGCTCCCTGCCCGATCAACTCCAGGACTACACGTTCGCGGGGCGTTAGTTCGTCAAATCCAGGTGGGGTTTGCGGTTCTGGCGAGGGCGATACCGGTCTCATTTTTTGCAAGATACCGGGACCAAACTGAGCATAGCCCCGGTACACAGTCCGAATCGCCTGAGCCAGTTCTTCCGCTGGCGTATCCTTCAGCAAATAGCCCACAGCACCCTCTCGCACTGCTTGTTGAACCAATTCATCCTCATCAAAAGTCGTGAGTACCAGCACCTTCACATCGGGAAAACGCTGATGGATTTCGCGGCTAGCGGCAACACCATCCATCACCGGCATCCGAATATCCATCAGCACAACATCCACCGCATTAGGTGTGGTCAGCGTCTTTTGAATGATTGCTAAAGCCTCGCGGCCCTGGCTGGCCTCTCCCACAATGCGAAGATCTGCTTCTAGACTCAGCAGTGCATGGAGCCCCTGACGCAAAATTGGTTGATCATCCACTAATAAGACGCGAATCATACATTCTCCGGGGTGAAGGGTAACCAAACTTGGATAAGACAACCCGCCCCCGGCGCACTGGTTAGTTGAAAACGTCCGCCTTCTGCCTCGGCACGCTCTTGCATGCTGGTGATGCCAAATCCCGTGGTGTTGTCATGAGGAGCGAACCCTTGCCCATCATCTTGAATCCTCATGTAGATCTGAGGTTGGCCTTCATAGGATGGCTGAATCATAATTTTTACCGAGTTGGCGTGGGCGTATTTGCAGGTATTGGTAAGTGCCTCTTGCAGGATGCGATAGACCGTGACCTGTTGGTGTACGGGCAGCGTCGGACACGTGAAGATCACTTGAGGCTTGAGGCTAGTCATCTGGCAAAAATGCTGTGTCAGAGTGGCGATCGCATCCTCCAGCTCCTGTCCCTGTAAGGGCGTCTCTCGCAACGTTGTTACAGCCTGCCGCACATCCTGAAGCGCCGTGGACCCCATTTGCTTGGCCTGCGTTAACAGCTCTTTGGACTTTTCTGGATTCCCCTGCCAAAGCCGCAGCGCACTCTCTAGCTGAATATTCAAGGCTGTAAGTGAGTGCCCCAGAGCATCGTGAATTTCGCGGGCAATGCGGCTGCGTTCTTGTGCCATTGCCAACCTCTCAATTTGAGCTGCCGAGTCGCGCAGTTTCTCATTCGCCAGCCGTAGTTCCTCTTGCCGCTCCCGCTCCGCTACCAGCGCATTTACTAGCAGCAGCACGAACACTAGCAGAATGCCAAACAGCACAATTAGGTTCAGGCGAATGCCCCCCAGATAGGGCGATAGGCGGCGTCCTACAGATACTGGGAGCTGATTGCTCAATGATCGCAGCCGTGTTTGCACCATTACCAAGAACAGGACAAAAGAGATCCCCGCAACCCATACTCGCCCCTTTGCTCCAAACAACAAGCAGCTCCGAATTACTAGGAAGATGTACAGCAGCGGAAACAATCGCAGTCCAGCTAATCCTGCTTTGGACGCCAGCACAATTAAGCTAAATTGCCCTGCTACATGAGCCACTCCCAGAGATATTGGGGTTTTCGGTAGCCAGAGACCCAGAGCCCCGAAGCCGATGATGCAGGCAATTGAGAGAACCGATGTTCCCTGTACTCTGGGTAATAGCGTTGGCGTCAACTCACCCGCGATCGCCAGCCCCAGCAACGCCCATTCCATATACAGCAAGAACGGAAAGGGATGATTGGCCGGACGGATGATGCGGGGGGAGGGCATGGATTTTTAGTTCTTGGTTCTTGGTTGGTGGTTCTTGGTTGATAGTTGGTGGGGTTAGGGCGAGGCATTCGGAGCGTAGAATCTCGAAGGGTAGCAAGCATATGGGCCAAATGCCTCGCCCTTGCTAGATTTTGCCCACCACGCCCCCTCTCCCCATTTTCCTATCTCCCCCTTTCCCATCACCCTTCCCCCTTTCCACCTCCATCTAACCGCACTCAGTTCCACACAAACCATTACCAAAGTCACGGGTGCAATGATGACTTTATGCTGGGGTTTTGGCGGGTCTGGCTTTCTACAGTGGAATTGTTTCAGAACTGTATTTGAGGCATAGCTATGAAGCGAACTGTTCAACTAGGACTCGCAGGTATTTTGACGGCGGCGACTGTATTTGTTGCTCCGTTTGTGACGCAGGTTGCGATCGCGCAAACCTTTCCTATTCTGGAAGAACTCGATCTGACAGAAGAGCAGCGCACTCAGATTCGAGACAACTTCGAAGACCGTCGGGCTGAAATTGAGGACATTCTGACGGATGAGCAGCGGCAACAGTTTCGGGAAGCTTACGAGGAGTCACAGGACTTTCGAACAGCAGCAGCGGCTGTGGACGATCTCAGTGAAGACCAAAAAGAGTCAGTGCAGGGTGTATTCCAAGCAACTCGTGAAGATTTAAGTGAAATCCTGACTGAGGAGCAGCAGGCTGAATTGCGATCGATTGTGGCAGAGCGTCGCCAAAACCGCCGCTAGAAGTGCGGCCTCTCTAAAAACCGTAGCGCGATGGGTTCAAATGACTGATGTATCGCGTTACGGCAGGATTTTTGAACTGTTCAAGCAAGGATTACTATGGATTCTGCTAACGTCACGTCACACGTTGTTGACCTGAAAACTGATTGGTTTCTCTCAACCATAACTTGGACGGCCAAGTATCTTGGATTAGCTGTTCCACCCCTCGTGAAAATTGACTACTTGCGATCGCTCCCTTTAGGTACCTTTGGTCGCGCATGGGCGGATCACCTTGACACTCATGACCTCGAACCCTTCAATGAAGGACTTCGACGCCAGCAACTTCACGATGGCATTCATGTCCTCACGGGCTACGGTACCGATCCCTTAGGGGAGGCCGAAGTGCAAGCCTTTCTGTTAGGGACCAAATTTCACTTTGCCAATGTTTTGGTGATGATGGGGCTGTTGGGGGCGATCAACCGTCAGCGTCAATGGCAGCAGGTGTCTGTTAGCCGTGCCGAGGTGCGATCGCGCCTCAAAGCAGCCTGTGACAGGGGGCAGAGAGCTCAATTTGACCCCGATAGTTGGCAACCAGAGCGCCATTGGCATGAACCGTTAGCAGTTGTACAGCAGCAGTTCGGTCTGTAACCACTGCTGCTGTACAGATACAGCAGATTGGCTAGTTACTCACTACAGCGGGCCAGTTCTGATCAGCGCTTGCAATATGGCCGGGGATATCTTGCTCCCAGCGCCTTTGGATACGGGCATCGAAGTTGAGGTAGAGCTTGCCATCCACAATTTCCCAGGCTGTGGGATCAACTGGAGCGGTGTATCCTTGGCTTACTGCCCAAGCACAGAAACCGCCGTATTGGGGTGCATACTGCCCAGGACTACTGGCAAACGAATCGCGATTTTCGGCACTGGCAAATTGCCAAATGGCACCACCCCACTCATAGGTGTAATCAGCGCTACCGGCAACATAGCTACCTTGAGTGAAGTAAGCAACTGGGTCGGCCCCCCGAATGGCGACGCCGTTTTCGCTAAAGACTGCAGCCGGTGCAGGGTCGCTAGCAGGCGCGGCTTCAGCGGTTAGAACTGTATCCTCAGCTGTTGTCGAGGGAGTCACCTCAGCGGTTGAGGGAGCAGGCTCATTAGCCGCAACAGCTTCCTCAGTGGCGGGCGTCTCAATGTCAACGTCGGAAGCTGCAGTCTCATCTGTAGAAGAAGACTCAACCTCAACTGCCGCTGCTTGAGTCGTAGACTCACTTACCGTCGCATTTGGCGTAGAAGGAGCACAGCTCGCTAGCAAGCAGAGCCCTAGAGTGGTTACTAAAGTCGATGGAAATTTAGGTAAAAGAGACATAGTTCTTCTTAAGGGATGGTTTCCGTTTTATGAGCACCGTTCCTATGAACAGAGGGCTCTCTTGCAATTGGC
>JBCBJE010000429.1:0-5227 GCA_038523735.1 Cyanobacteria bacterium J06626_18
CAGACCTAGTTGAAGCTGCTCAGTTTCATGCTGAAGATATGGCACTGAGCGATTACTTTGCCCATACATCTCCTAGTGGTAAATCTACTTTTGGTGGTGAAAAATCCACCTTGAGAAATCGTCTGGAGGCAACCCAATATAGCGGCAGCTCGACCGCTGAAAATATTGCAGCGGGCCAATTCTCGTCAGCCTCTGCTGTGAACGGTTGGATTAACAGTGCCTCCCATCGACAGAACATACTGAACCCCAGATTCACAGAACTGGGCGTTGGTTATTACTACTTGAACGGTGATCAGGGGAAAGTCAATCACAGTCATTACTGGGCTCAGACGTTCGGCACAGGCGATAGAAATTCAGCTGTCGGCGAGCTGGCTCTCGAAACTGATTTGTCAGCTCCCACAGCGCTCAATCCCATCAAACCTGTTGAGTTCTTCACTGGAAACGGCGGGAATGATGCGCTGTATGGAACCACGTCGTCCGACACAATATCGGGACGGGCGGGTGATGACGCGCTATACGGCAGACCCGGTGATGATGCGCTGTTTGGCAATGCCGGTAACGATAGAATCAGTGCTGGTAGAGGCGATGATCAGCTTTTTGGTGGAATTGGCGACGACCAACTCTACGGTAAATGGGGTAACGACATCTTATTTGGTGAAGATGGTCACGATATCCTCAGTGCTGATGAAGGGGATGACCAGCTATTTGGTGGAACTGGTAACGACCAACTCTACGCCAGAACAGGCAATGACCTATTGCGGGGTGAAGATGGCCATGACCATCTTGGCGGTGGTTATGGCAATGACCAATTGTTTGGCGGAGCTGGTAACGATGACCTGCACGGAAGATTTGACCACGACAGTTTGGTTGGCGGTACCGGCGACGATATTCTCATAGGCGGATCGGGCAATGATATGCTCATGGGCGTTGATTCGAATATCGGTCGAGGCCGCGGGGAGCGTGATGTTCTGATTGGTGAAACTGGCAACGACTTACTGGTACTGGGTGATCAGGTAGGCGTCTTTTACAACGATGGCAATGCTGCTAGCCAGGGATATGGCGACTACGCTCGCATCACCGAGATAGAGGCTCAAGAGCGAATTCAGTTGGCGGGTTCTCTAGGTGACTATCGGTTCGTCGGCAATGTCTCGGTAGACGGTCATGTCGGTACGGGCATTTTCTGGACGGGTGATAACACTGCCAGTGATGAGCTTATCGCCCTGGTACAAAACGCCAGCGATAGCCAGATTCGAGCTGCATTGACGTTTGTCTAAGAGCACCAACTCACGATGGGGCTTGCCTGCCTCATCTCAAAGCGTTCATTGCTTGCCCTATTTAGGTTAAACGCGAAGTCTCTGTTTAGTAGCAAGCTACTAAACAGAGACTCCACTTTACCTTATTCACCCTCACTCTTCTCGAGCTGATTAAATAGATTCAGCTGCAACTCAGGCTTAACTCGCATGATAACCAGGGTGACATCGTCGTCGGTATGGCGATCGCGGCCTACAAACCGCTGTAGCATCTCGAATAGATAGTCCAAGATAGCTTGAGCCGAGGAATGATTGCGGCAGGCCCAGCGGAGTGCGTTGATGAGATTCTCTTCGTCGAAGCGTTCGCCTTTGGCATTAGCGGCATCGGTAATACCATCGGTGTAATAGAGGATGGTGTCACCGGGGTGAAGCTGGATCTGATCTTCGTAGTAGCAGGTATCGATGTCGAGCCCAAGCAACATGCCAACCGTATCGAGTCGAGTGACAGTATTAGTTGAGGCTTGCCAGAGAAAAGGAGGATTGTGTGCCGCGTTGCTGTAGGCCAGCTGGCGCGTTTTGGGATCGTATTCGCCATAGAACAGCGTCACAAACCGACTGGAGTTCTCCAGATCAGTATGCATAACGTGGTTTAAGTGATGTAGAATCTGGGCCGCAGAGTAGCTATGCAATACCTCAGCGCGCAGCATACCTCGCAGCATCGTCATGATGAGCCCGGCGGGGACACCCTTACCCATCACGTCGCCGATGGCAAAACTCCAGGGAGACAACGCCGATTGCTGGGACTCAGGATAGCGGATTTGGTCGTAGGTGGTTGGAATGAAGTCGTAGTAGTCGCCGCCGACCTTGTTAGCTGTCCGACACTGGGCGGCAAGGTCAATACCGTCGATGTTAGGAAAGGTACGGGGTAGCAGTTGTAGCTGGATTTCGGCTCCAATTTCGAGCTCCCGGCCAAGGCGTTCTTTTTTCCGCAGGGCTACGGTGAGTTCCTCGTTCTCGATCGCGACAGAAGTCTGATCAGCAACAAGGCGCACTAGCTTTTGCCGGGTGTCCGTCCACGCGTAATCCACTTCGCGGCTGAACACATACAGGCGTCCACGCTCCACATTCTTGACAATGATAGCGGTGCCAAACACCTGAAAGTCGCTGCCCAGATAGCGATGCACATAGCGATCTAAAGAGAGCATGGCGGTGCGGGCGATCGCACTGGCAACATTACCGGATGGTGAAAAGGCAGCGGTTACCTGCCGAGTCGCTGCTTCCAAGGCCATTCTGACTTCCTGGCAATTTTCATCACTTTGACAGTGCAGTCGTTCTAAGCGAACCTGTCCATCGGGACGAAATAGTACCAGAGCTCCCCCGGTCGCATCCGTCACCCGGCTGGCAATCATGGGAATGAGTTCTAAAAACTGATTGAGATTATTGAGGCTGCGAAGAGCGAATCCGAGTGAACTTAGGAGATCCTGGATTTTGTGTTGCTCTCGCTGGAGACGATTGACCAGTTCTTTGAGAGCAAAAGCAGGGGTGGCCTCTGGTCGAGCATCCTGACCAGACGTATTCGATGAGCCAGGCGGCATAGGTAATGCGGTCATGAACTCTCTAGAAGCACGGCGGCAATCATACCCACCTTCTCTAGATAATTGAGGGGGCGTATTTGGGGATTAAGCATAGCATCCCTAGCGGAAAGCGATCGCACTGATTTGAAGGGCTGAAACCCCACATTTTAGGTAGAGCTAGCCGACTTCCAAAAGGCTCAGATACTTGCAAAACTGAGATCCTATTCCTTTGACAAGACGACAGTATAACCACACAAGAATTTTCACAATTCGATATCTAGGATGTTTGCCCGCCCTCAAGACTCTAGGGGTAGCGTGGCAGTCAGACCAAATTGAACAGCGGTTTCCAGGCAATTGGTTTGGGCTGGGTAGGTGATCACAGGCCGCGATATCCGAATCAGTCGGATCCCGAGTTCGGCGGCGATCGCCTGCTTCTGGTCCTCACCCCCCGCTTTACCAGAGGCTTTGGTTACCACCTGGGTGATGTGCCACTGTTGCCACAGTGCCCGTTCTAAGGAGTTACTAATAGGCGGTCGTAACGCAATGATGCGCTCCGAACTGAAACCGGCTGCTAAAGCTGCCGCTAGCGCAGTCTGAGAGGGCAAAATACGGGCAAAAAGGGTGCCTTGGGATTGCCAGGAAGCAAAATCGGCCAACCACCGATACCCCAGGGTTAGTAGCGTCCGCTCTCGGGGCAAGTAGCCACCGCTGAAGATGTCGGCTAGCTGCGGCAGGAAAATATTGCCGGGGCGTCCAGCCCTATCACGCCATAAGTCCTGAGGGCTACTGCTACTGCCAATGCATGATCGCTCGTAGCGCAAATAGGGCAAGCTATGGCGCTGTGTGAGGGCGATCGCTAACTGTGAAACCGCTACAGCAAAGGGATGAGACGCATCCAAAATGGCGTTGATATTGTGAGTTTTCAAAAATTCATCGGCGCCGGCAGCGGTAAGTTGGCCCACCCAGATAGTGATGTCTGAGTTTTGGCGATAAAGCTGTTTGGCTGAGTCTGTAGTTACCGATATCAGCAATGATAGCGGCTGAGCTACTTGGCGGGAGCGTACCAGGAGAGCATCAGCAAGGAAACGACTCTCCTCAGTACCGCCGATGATCCATAGCCGAGGTGCATGTATCAACTGTCAATTGAGCGTTGCCTGAAGATCTTCTTCCTTAGCTCGAAAACCAACCAGGACGGCCTTGCCATCCTTAACAAAGACGGGGCGCTTAATCAGCATGGCATCACTAGCAAATGCTTCGACCCACTGTTCGTCACTCCACTCTTTTTTCTCCTCTCCCAAAGCCCGATAGGACTGACCAGACGTATTCCGCATGGGCTTAGAACCGAGCACTTGAACCCAGCTCTGGAGCATGTCACGCGTAGGAGGAGCATCTTTAGTATCAATAAATTCGTACTCGATATCGTTCTTCTCTAACCAACTGAGGGCTTTTTTACAGGTGCCGCAGTTAGGAATGCCGTAAACCTGAAGCGTCATTGAATATTTCCACAAATATCAATCGGGGCAGAGGAAGCACGATTACAGCTTACACTCATCCCCTGTATAGCCACTAAGAGGATCGCCTCTACAAAGAAGCAACCCTCTTAGATACAACAGCTTACTGTGATCTAGTCTTCGTAAACGCGGCACTCATCGGCATCTGGGTTATCGTCGCAGTAGCGCTCTAGGGAAGTCTTCTCAGGTGCTTTTTCCCGTTGGTGCGAGGCCTCGGCCTGAAGCTCTTCAACAGCATCCCAAGCAGCAGCACACTCAGCCGAGGTACCGCCTGAAGTGTCGCAAGTATTGCGAGCTTCTGCCAGTTCTTGTTGAATTTTTTCTTGAATGTTGCTCATAAAACCCCTACTGAAACTGTTCTCAAAGACCCTACATGGGTAATAAAGCGTCGACACAGCCGGTAGCAGCCTACCTCAGCTCTGCGACTCAGTGTAACGCTATGACATGGCAGATACGGTGTAAACCATGTCAAACGTTTACACGCTGCTGGGTTGAGACAATTTTCTCGTAATATTCCTTGACAGAGGAATACCCCAGTCCCTAACAGCGTAACGCTTGACCTCCCACGTTCGGAGGGGGGTCATCCGCCCAGTTCTCGCCGGTTTCCGGCCTCGTGAACAGGACTCCTTTTATCAGGATTTCTGAAGAATTGGAGTCTTAAGCGATTTACTGTAGTCAAAATACTAATACATTAAGCTAGAGCAACGATTCATCTATATAGAGGTTGATTTTGGGTGAATTGCTCCTGAAATGTCGTTTGGGTAGAAATTTGTCATCGGATTGTGGCGGCGTCAGGAAATAGGGTGTGTCTGGGCAGCATCAGCGGATCGCCTTTAAACAGAGATTCTTTGGACGAGAGATTCTTTGGACGTTATGGGCGATATGTCGAGCG
>JBCBJE010000430.1:0-5224 GCA_038523735.1 Cyanobacteria bacterium J06626_18
AACGTGCAGGCTCAGCTCGTACAAACCGAAAAAATGTCTAGTTTAGGGCAGTTAGTAGCGGGTATTGCACATGAAATCAACAATCCAGTCAATTTTGTCTATGGCAACTTACCCCCAGCCCGAAATTACTCAGATGACTTAATTAATCTGCTCAAGCTCTACCAAACTCATTACCCCAATCCCCATCCAGACATCCAGGAAGAAGCGGAAGAAATTGATTTAGACTTCATGATGGAAGATCTACCAAAGCTACTTTCCTCGATGAAAGTAGGAGCTGATCGTATTCAAGGTATTGTATCCTCGCTCCGAACATTTTGTCGGGTGGATGAAGCGGATATGAGAACCATGGATATTCACGATGGTTTGGAAAGTACGCTGATGATTTTGCGAAATCGCCTCAAAGCCAAACCTGATGCTCCCGAAATTGAAGTAACCCGCAACTATGGCGATTTGCCACTGGTGGAATGTTACGCAGGGCAACTCAATCAAGTATTCATGAACATTTTGAGCAATGCCATTGATGCTTTAGAGGAAACCTATATTGAACAAAAAGCGCAAGGCATTTCCCCCAATATTACAATCCAGACCAAGCTGACCCAAGACAATCAAGTAACAATCTACATCCAAGACAACGGTCCTGGTATTGATGAGGCAACGTTGGCTAAATTATTCATTCCCTTCTTCACAACCAAACCTTTGGGCAAAGGTACTGGTATGGGATTATCAATCAGCCATCAGATTGTGACTGAAAAGCACCATGGATGTTTGACTTGCCATTCCCAAATTGGTCAAGGAACTGTATTTAGAATCACCATCCCGCTTGCCCAAATGAGGTCTTAGGATAGGGCTGTAACTGGCTGAACTTGGCACAATGACCGGCTCAAACCAGTCTGCGTCCATCGCAAAGCATCAAGCCAATGCTTCCTCTTCCTCATCAGGCACGTGTACCGATTCTTGCTGCGATTTCTCTTCATCAGGTTTTGCCACTTGAGTCACATAAATCTCAACGTCTTTTTGAATGATCGCTTCGACTTGATCAGCAAAATCGCTAAAAGCCACTTTATGGGATGGAAATTTGGCGTAGGAACCTGTGAGTTGAGAAAATTGCCAGCCCTGAGTTTTCAGCGATTCGACTGTGCGTCGATAGTGATACCAACGCTCGCCGTAGTGAAAGAATTCTTCGATCGCACTGCTCACAGCAACGACAGCACTCAAACCAATGGTGAGATATTTCTTGGTCTCGGCTCCCCGTGGATTTTGAATATCAATTCCAATCAATATCGGGACAAGCACACCCAAAATAATTGTTGTGAGCCTCAGACGATAGTGACGATCGCGACAGACCGCCGCTTTTTTTTCCATCCACATTACCTGATCCAGCCAGCGAGATCGGAGAAAATGCCTCTGCGTATCTTTGAGCTCTAACGCCTCAAAGAGCTGTCCAAAATCTTGCTTAAGAAACTCGCGGTAGGGATCTGTTTGCGCCATAGCTGAACCTGATTGTTGGTCGTTAATCGTTCTTGATTATTCGTTCTTGGTTATTCGTTCTTGGTTATTCGTTCTTGGTTGGTAGTTAGTGGGGTTGGAGCGAGACATTTGGAACGTCGAGTCTCTACAGGTGGTAAAGATACGGGCCAAATGCCTTGCCTTTACGGGATTTTGCCCCCTTTTACCCTTCCACCCTCTTACTCGCCTTTTCCCCTTTTCCTTGACCTCTCCCCATCTCCCTATCCCCTTATCTCCTCTCCCACTCCCCGCTCCTTCCCCATCGCTTGTCCAGCTATCCAGCCAGTCGTCCAGGCACTTTGGAAGTTAAATCCTCCCGTGACGCCATCGATATTAAGGATTTCGCCAGCGAAGAAAAGTCCGGGACAGCGACGACTTTGCATTGTTTTGAAATCTACCTCTGAAAGCTTAATTCCGCCACAGGTGACGAATTCTTCTTTGAAGATTCCTTTGCCCTGAATCGGATAAGTGCTTCGGCTGATAAGTTCAGTGAGTGTATTGAGGGCTTTTTTGGGTAGGTTCGTCCACGTTGTTTTTGCTTCTATATCTGCTACCTGAGCCCAATATCGCCAAAGCCGCTTAGGCAGTGTCAAGGGACAGTGATTAGCGATCGCGCGCTTGGGCATTTGGGTTCTCGCATTTTGCAAAGTTTGGCGCAGCTGCTCAGGGTTAAGAGTAGGCAGCCAATTGACCTGAAGCGTTCCCTGATAACGGGCATCGTGCAGAATGCGGGCTCCCCAAGCAGACAATTTGAGGATCGCGGGGCCGCTAAAGCCCCAATGAGTAATCAGTATCGGTCCAGTTTGAGTCAGGGGTTTAGCGTTGGGGACTGCAAGTTTGACGACTACGGGATTGGCGGCAATTCCAGCCAGGGTATGGAGTGTTTTGTCGGGCACATTGAACGTAAACAAAGAAGGTACTGGAGGCTCGATGGTGTGACCAAGATTAGTGACAAGACGATGTCCTTGGGGACTACTCCCCGTAGCGAGGAGGAGGCGATCGCACACTAAGGTTTCCTGCGATCTTAGGGTCACCTTAAAACCCGCCGTTTCTTGATGCACGGCTTTGACAGCCGCTTTGAGACGTAAGTTCACCCCCACTCGCCGGATCTCACCCATCAGGCAATCAATCACAGTCTGAGAATCATCGGTCGTGGGAAACATGCGGCCATCGGCTTCGGTTTTTAGGCGCACGCCACGGCGCTTGTACCAGGCAATAGTGTCCTCGGGCTGAAACCGCGCAAAGGCTCCCCGTAACGCTTTGCCTCCACGGGGATACTGTTGCACCAGCAAAGCCGGATCAAAACAGTGATGGGTCACATTGCAACGACCACCACCCGAGATCCGTACCTTCCCTAAGGGGTCTGCTGCAGCTTCCAGCAGGGTTACTTGAGCCATTGGCGAAGCTTCGGCACAGGCGATCGCACCAAAAAAACCAGCTGCTCCACCACCAATCACAATGACTTTGACGGGTTCTGTCATGAATTGCGCTCTGACGGCTAAACCCAATGTTTGCAAGCTTTATGATGACATGTCTCGGTTGCAGCGAAGACAGCACTTGTGCGAACTGTAAAGATTAGTGCGAAGCAGCAGAATGAAAAAGACAAAACAATCGTGGCCGTATCCAAGCTACTTAAGGATTGATTGGGCAGGGACGACAATCGCGCTCCTCGTTACCCTGCTCACAGGGTTCGGATTTTTAGGATCCTTTTGGTGGGGGTTCGGACTGCTGGAACACTGGCGTGGTCAGTATTGCTGGCTACTGGTGCTATGCAGTGGCGCGATCGCCTATATCCGCATGAAATGGGCGCTTTTATGTCTGGTTCCATTCAGCGTGAATCTAGCCGTTATTGGATCGCTGTACTGGCCTTCTCGGCAACAACGGTTGATAACGATGCGCTGAGTTTACGGATTCTTCACTTCAATCTTGACCGGCATAACTCGCAGCCAGAGAAGGTTTTGCAATATTTGGATAATCAAACCGTAGATCTACTATCGCTGCAGGAAGTGACGCCAGAATGGGATAAGCACCTGCGATCGCACCTCACGCACTATCAGATAGCTGCTGCCGAAGTCCGCCAAAATTCCCAGGGTAGTACTCTGCTGATACCAACGAACGCCTCGCGCATCCTGACTCTCCAGTCCACAAAAACACTGCACTTACCAGAGGGATCAGAACGCCCTTTGTTGGTTGGAGAATTTTCTATGGATGGACAATCCCTTCTGTTTCTCAGCCTTCATACAACACGTCCTCGCAGCCAAGCGACAGTCGATTTCCAGCGGCGGGAGTTAGCAGCCATTACACAATGGAGCCAAGCAAAGCAGGCTCAAGGACAGCACGTTATTGCAATGGGAGACTTCAACAGCACCTCTTGGACTCGAGGATTTCAGAATCTTTTGCGGCGAGGTAATTTAGTCAACTCACAGCAAGGCTACGGCTGGCAAACGACCTGGCTAGCAGGATGGCCCTCGGTGCTGAGAATTGCCATCGATCACTGCTTGTACAGTGATGGGTTCATCACCATAAACCGCTCCATCGGCCCCGCTTTAGGCTCGGACCATCGGCCCCTTATAGTCGAACTACAGCTTGCAAGAGACATCCGTTGAACTGCTCGCGATTGACTAGAGACATCGCAATGGGCAAGCAAATTATGTCATTCTGTTAAGAGATTATTTTGTGGTGGATGCAACAAAGACAATGTTTCGACGCTGGATGATTGGACTCCTCTGTGTACTTGGATTGCTTCAAGGAATCGCTAGCCCAGCTTATGCTGACGCAGAAGGCGATCGCACCCAAGCGACCTTTGCAGGCGGCTGTTTTTGGTGCATGGAAAAGCCGTTCGATGAATTATCGGGAGTGCTTGACACAACTTCAGGCTATATAGGCGGCACGGTCGAGAACCCCAGCTACTACCAAGTTTCAGCCGGCGGCACGGGGCATGTTGAGGCAGTCCAGGTCACTTACGATCCTAACCAGGTTAACTATGAAACCCTGCTAGAGGTGTTTTGGCACAACGTTGATCCTGTTGACGGCAAGGGACAGTTTTGTGACAAGGGCAGCCAGTACCGCTCGGCAATTTTTTATGCGGATGAGAGTCAGCAGCAGTCAGCATTTGATTCTAAAGAAGCGCTAGAGGCGTCGAGAACCCTCGGAAAGGCGATCGCGACCGAAATCCTCCCTGCGTCTACGTTCTATCCTGCTGAAGACTATCATCAGAATTACTACAAAACCCACCCCGTTCGTTATAAGGTCTATCGCTTCGGGTGCGGGCGCGATCAGCGGCTAGCCCAGCTCTGGGGTGAGCGTGTTGTGGCGCAAGAGTGAGCGATCGCTGAGCTTCTGGGCAGCGCGGTCAGGATGACGCGACTAAGGGCAGCACTCCGTCATCCCGGCTGCGCTGCCCCTGAATATTTGCTTTACCGTCCTTGCTAAGGATATTGACGCTTGCCAGCGATCGCTACCCTCTAGAGGCTGGAATACGATTTACCTTTTTGGCCAGACTTAAACGCTGTAGTAGCTTAATGGTTTGCCACGTAGCGTCAATCTCCCACCAGCGCCAGCCCGTCTGTGCTGCACGAGGATACGTGTGATGGTTGTTGTGCCACCCTTCACCATAGGTCAAAAGTGAAACCCACCAAAGATTACGCGCGTTGTCCTTAGCGTTGAAAGTGCGATAGCCCCAGCGATGAGTGGCCGAATTAACGAACCAAGTTGAGTG
>JBCBJE010000431.1:0-5224 GCA_038523735.1 Cyanobacteria bacterium J06626_18
GCAAACACTTGAATTTGCTGAGTTGCAGCAGCTTAATCAAGCCGTGCAGCACTACTTGGCCAACAAAGAAATCGCTGCCAAGCGAGTTGTTTTTCATCGTGCGCTAGTTGATTCCGGACTTGTGTGTCAAATTAAACCCTCTCTTCTGGCACCTCAAACCCTTCAAAATCCCGTAGAGGTACAGGGAAAGTCCGTATCTAAAACCATTATCGACGAGCGCCGCTAGATGACCGTTTACTTCCTAGACAGCAGTGCTCTCGTCAAAAAATACATTAGCGAAGTAGGTTCAGCTTGGATTTTGAATCTGCTACGTCCTGAAACAGAGAATGATTTTTTTGCCGCCGCAGTCACAGGAGTCGAAGTTATTGCAGCAATCACCCGACGAGCACGCGGCAATAGCATTAGTCGCACCGATGCAGCGGTAGCTTGTCAGCGGTTTCGGAAAGATTGTCAAGAGTACCTACAAGTCATCCAGATTACAGATGCTGTTATCACCGCTGCAATAGCGCTTGCTGAAGCTCAAGCTTTGCGAGGCTATGATGCGATTCAACTAGCTGCGGGATGTGCAGTCAATCAACTTTCGATTGCTAGCGATTTGCCTCCTGTTGTGTTTGTGTCTGCGGATGATGAACTCAACCGAGCAGCCGTTGGTCAAGGACTACAGATTGAAAATCCTAACGATCATCTGTAAAAGCTTCAGGGGACGATTGCAGTAGTGCAGACGCTTAAGGCGATCGCGGCCCTTTCCCGATTTCTTCTCGATTCGTCTTTAGGCTTTAAACATACCCACTCACAGTGCGTCTTGATCGCCTACCACCTGCGATCGCCCACCTAACCCTGTGAACTGCAACGGTACCTGCCATGAACTTCCCTGCAGCCATCCAACACTACGCAATCGCCATTGCCCAGCTTGAAAAAAACGTTAACCCTGAAGTTGTACTGCACGTGTTGAGATCGCGCGATCAGGTCGAAGCAGCGCGTCAAGATCCCGAAAGCGACCTCGACCCCGACTGTTTCCTACACCTCATCACCCTCGATGACCGCTTGGTTCAACATGCCGGAACCATTCACAACACCGTTGATCTGGAAGCGTGGCAGAAAAGCCTACAGCCACCCACCTCAGCTTGGTGGTGGTATTTGGAAGCCCCGACTCACGCTCGCGATCGCTACGACTGGCTGTGGAGTGCCGGAACCGTCACTGCGCTCACTGCTTCGGCCAGTCTGGTGGTTGATATTTGTGGTCGATTTTTGACTGTGGGTGCGCCGGGAGCCTGGGGGTCCTTTGCAGTCATCTCTCAAAGCGTTCTGACCCTGGCAACTGCAGGCGGCGTCCTGACGGATGGCGGGCGGAAGCTCATTGAGCAGGCACTCGACAATTCGGGGCTAGGACGGCACTGGTGGCAAGAAACCAAACTGGGACTTTCGCTAGCGCTGCTGCTGGGGCTAGTCGGATTCCATGGTAGCCTGCCTCTAATTGCGGGACGTGTTGCCAGTCAGGGCCAGCAGTGGGAAGAAGAAGGTAATCTGCAGGCAGCCGAGGCGTCTTATCAACTCGCGACCAGCCTGGATCAGGATCAGGCCAAAGCTCATCACGATTTGGGCCAACTCTATGCCGCCTGGAACCGAGTTGAAGAAGCGCAAGACCAGCTCTTTATCGCAGTCAAAGAAGGCTACTTTCCCGCCTACAACAGCTTGGCGACCCTCTATTTAGAAAACGACTCCCCCGACGAAGCCGCCAGCCTCATTCTGGACGGTCTGGAACGCGTTGAAGACAGCCCAGAAACACGATCGCTCCGGGCCGAACTGTGGAGCAATCTTGGTTGGGCCAGAGTCCAGCAGGGACGCTACGCCGAAGCCAGAGAGAGCCTCCAAAATAGCCTCGCCCTCGCGCCCCAAAATCAGAGCAACACAGAGCTAGCACCTGAAAGTCAGCGTAACAGCGTCGAGCTATCGCTAGCCTCCGATTCCAATGCCCACGCTTACTGCCTCCTCTTTCAAGTCGCCGCAGAGAGCCGCGATCGCGCCACCGCCACCGCCGCTGCCCAAAACTGCATTACCCTTGCCGACCCCACCAATCCGCAAGAGGATGAATGGGCCTATGAGGCTAGGGAGTATCTGCAGGGTAGGGAACTGGAGTAGGGGAGTGGAGATAGGGGATGGGGAGATGGGAAGAGAAGCAGGTGAGGCCAAGGGAGCAGGGGATGAGGCGGCAGCAAGGAGAAAGCAAAATCTGTAAGGGCGAGGCATTTGGCCCGTATAATCGCTACTCAACGAGACTCTATGCTCCAAATGCCTCGCCCCAACACCACCAACTATCAACCATCAAACACCAACTATCAACCAAGAACTAAGAACCAAGCACTTCACTACCCGCGACCCACTACCCGCGACCCGCTACCCCGCCTTCCTCTGCCATCCCACATACGGCAACTTTGCTGCAGTTGACTGAATTGGAGTAGCCTGAGCCACGAGCTGACCGCAGGCATCCCAAGTCCCGCCGAGGAACATCTGACGGGGGCCATCGGCGATCGCAACGGGAGCACTGTAGTCGCCCATGGTAACAGTCAGCGTGTTTAGGTCGAGGGTGAGGGGCTGTTGGGGGTCGGCGGCAATTTGATCTTGGAGTGTCTGTGCCACTTCGGTGCTAACGGTGACACAGGGAACGCCCATCGCTAAGCAGTTGCCGAAGAAGATCTCAGCAAAGCTCTCACCAATTAGGGCTTTGATGCCCCAACGGGCGATCGCCTGTGGGGCATGTTCACGGGATGAGCCGCAGCCAAAATTGCGGTTCACCACCAGAATTTCGGCTCCCTGGTACTGAGGTTGGTCAAAGGCGTGCTGTCCACCTAGTTGGGTGCGATCGTCGGCAAACACCTGCTCACCGAGCCCATCAAAGGTGACACATCGCAAAAATCGCGCCGGAATGATGCGATCCGTATCGATGTCATCGCCCTTCAAGGGAATACCTTGACCCGTAACCGTTTCGACCTCAGCCATAGGAGCCGTCCTTGTGAATAATCAACCTGTTTGGCCATTCATCATATCGCTTTAGCAGAGTGCTTCACTCATCCAAAAGCGGATCGGGGGTCGAAAGATCCCGAGCTGAATCGACCTTGTTGGTAATCCATAAGGACTGGTAAGGCTGCAGCATATAGGTGTCTTCGATGGAGGCAATGCGATCGCCGCTAATCAGATCTACCCACTCATCTGTATTCAGCAAGTTCAAATCAGCCAGATTGAGTTCCTGAGGCTGCTTGCTTAGGTTGTGGATCGAGAAGATGCTCTGGTCTCGGGCCATGCTTTGCCGCCAGAATGCGAAGATCGCAGGCGTAGGCGGATGGAGGGTGTACTGCGTAGCATTCGGATGGAAGGCACGCTGACGGCGACGAATCTTAATCAGACGACGTAACTCAGCTAAGACGATCGCATGGGGTGTTTCGGGATCCGCCAGGGCTTGATTGAGCGCATCGACATCCCATTTATGGCGATTGATGGTCCGGTTGTGCCCGGTTTCCTTCACACCTTCATGATTGTTGTGTGTGGCTAATAGGCTATGGATATAGAAAGCCGGAATGCCCTCTAGAGACATCATGATGGTCTGGGAGCACAGGAAGCGCTGGATTTGCCATTCATCTTTACCCTCGACCGTGCCTTGCATCGCATCGAACAGCGAAATGTTGATTTCGTAAGGCGACTCTGTACCATCGGGACGACTCCGCATACTCACTTCCCCACCAAACTGCTTCATGGTGGCAATGAGCGCGTCAAATTCTTCTTTCGTCAACAGTCCCTCAGTAGGACGCATGCCAATGCCATCGTGGGATGCTGTGAAGTTGAAGTAGGCGCAGCCAATCGGCGCGGGGGGCATGCTCATCATCCACTGCCGCAGATAGTCAGCCCGCCCTTGCATCAGCGCATTCAGCAGCAGCGGCGGCAGGCTGAAGTTGTAGATCATGTGAGCTTCATTGCGATTGCCAAAGTAGCTCAGATTTTCGCGGTTTGGAACATTCGTTTCCGTGATGATGGCAATTCCAGGGTCAATCATCTGCAGCAGTTCTCGGATCAGCCGCACGATCGCATGCGTCTCGGGTAAGTGAATGCAGCAGGTACCCAGTTTCTTCCACAGATAGCCAACGGCATCGAGGCGAACATAGCGAGTCCCAGCCTGCACGTAGAACAAAATGATCTTGACGTACTCCAACAGGACTGCCGGGTTCTCGAAGTTAACGTCAATTTGGTCGGCGCTGAAGGTACTCCAAACATGTTTGGAACCGTCCGTCGTCTTTAGCTCAGTGAGTAGAGGCGTGCTCCGAGGGCGCACAACTTCCGATAAATCTTTGTCTGGATCAACTTCAATTAGATAGTCACATCCCGGCTTCTCATTGGCCTGAAACTGCTGCACCCAGGCATGCTTACTGGAGATGTGATTGACAACCAGATCCACCATCAAGTTGAAATGTTGAGCGATGCGCTTCACATCCGGCCAGTCTCCCAGTTCAGGATTGACCTGCTTGTAATCAACAATCGCAAAGCCATCGTCTGAGGTGTATGGAAAGAAGGGCAAGATATGCACCCCCGTAATCGTGTCCTGCAGGTGGGTCTCGAGGAACTCTGCTAAGACAGTTAAGGGCGATCGCCCATCTTGGGAAACGATGCTGTCTCCATACGTAATCATCAAGATGTTGTCGTGATTCCATTTACGCCAATTTTCTTCACCCGATTGGTGCAAATAGGGCTGCAGCAAATCAAAGAGCCGCTCGGCAAGAGACTCGACGGCTGCTGCTGGATACACCTTGGACAATAAAGGGGTTACCTGTGTGGCAAAAAGTGTGAATTGTTTGCTGGTGGTGACAACCATAACTGCGAGACTCCATGTCTAAATCCTGGGCGATAAGGAATAGCCACACCTGACGGCTTAACTCGGGATACCAAAGCACATCCTTTTCGAGAAGAAAATTAGAGTTCTCTACAAGGACGTTCTCATGTAGGAAAAGATCCCTTGGGACAGCGATGCTGAGAAAAATCGGCTTTCTATGCCTGAAGACGCAATAAAAATCAGCCAGCGGATATCCAGCATGACCGGTAAAAGAAATATTGGAAACTGCTCGACTGCTGGTGCTTCAGTGAACTGCAAAGCTTTGATTATCAGGGAGTTAAAACTACAAACATTAAAAATATTTGATAGGAAGTCACAGGGTGAAAAGTTCTGGAAAGCTTCCTAAGA
>JBCBJE010000432.1:0-5216 GCA_038523735.1 Cyanobacteria bacterium J06626_18
ACCACTACAATGCATCCTTACCTGTTTAGGACTACCAAATCCTTTATTGCAGGTATTTTGACCACTGAAAAGACATCCTCTAGTGGAATCGCTTGCGTAGTCAATTGTACCGTTTACTGCAGAGCCAAGCGTGCTTTTCTGAGACTAGATGCCCTTTCATAGCATCTGTCTAGCTATGGGAATTTTCAGCCGAGTGTCAGGCTGATAAGAAATGGTAGGTTTCCGTAGCCGAAGCATTGGCCCAAATGGCAAGTTGTGTGCGATCGCGCAACCCTACCCGACTCAAAATATTGCTGACGTGATTTTTGACGGTTTTTTCTCTGATGTGCAGGACCGCGGAAATTTCGCGATTACTGGCCCCCTCCGCAATGAGCTGTACAATCTCTTGCTCCCGGGGCGTGACGTCTTTCAAAGTGTCTAGTTTTTTCTGAGGAAAATCAGGTTTAAGCTGCTGGCATAATTTGGGGCCTAGATTAGGGCCAAACTGCATATACCCCTTGTAAGTCGCCTCGATGACCTGAATAAAGTCTTCAGGAGGCGTATTTTTAAGTAAAAAACCAGCTGCTCCTTGTTGAAGTGCTTTAATCAGAAATTCATCATCATCATGGGTGGTCAGAATTAAAACTTTGGTTAAGGGCAGCAACCGACAAATTTCTCCAGTTGCTGTAATCCCATCCATCAAGGGCATGCTGACATCCATCAAAACCACGTCAGGCTGCAGCGCCTGGGCTTGGGCGATCGCGTCTTTGCCATTACTGGCTTCGCCAACAATTGACACGGATGCATCGGATTTAGTAATCATTTTGAGCCCATAACGAACGAACTCTTCATCGTCTACGAGCAAAACTTGGATGGGATCTTGGGGCACCACCATATGCTTATAATTTGCGTCTAATGATGTTTACAAAAGATGAGATAGGTTTTGCAGACATAGGCTTCGATTAACACCATAGTCTTCTCTTTCTATACCTAGATGAGAGGTGGCTTAAAGGGTACTGTGAAAAGATTTATAACAAGCTCTCTCGATGCGCTGAATAAGAACTTGCTTAGAACGGACTGTGTGCACGCTGACAAACACACTTGCAAAAAGGCGAAATCTTCCGGTTTGATTTGAGTACTTGGCAATTCCCAGGAGGCTGGGTCTCAGGTCCCAAACGCTACATGGGACCTCTGCCTCAGGCTCCCAAAGGCTTGCCCTGCCTATGATGCAGCTGTCATAACACGTGCTGCAGGTGACTCCAGCGAGGCAATGAGGGGCTTCTTAGCCCGGTTGAACCTCCATTTAAACGGATGGCTATCTCAAATTCACGCTTGAGTCTCGTCCTTAACCAGCACGGTGAACCTTTCAGGAGCTATTACTTATGAGTTCTACTGCTTCCAACCAAACGACCCCGACTCAGCTGGCTGAAACGCTGGTTTTAGAGGAGGGCGATCGCGTCATTGTTCGCGACGATCTAATTGCCCCCATCGGGGATCCTGCTGTTGCGATTGCCGGTAATGATGCGCGGCTAACGGTAACTGGGCAAGGCTCCCTTTCTGCCCCTGATCCAGGGAATAGTGCGGTCGAGGTCACGGGCGATGAGGCCCAAATTACGAACCGAGGGCTGATTGCGGGAGCTTTTAATGGCATCACCTCAACCGGAAATGGTTTATGGGTCCGTAATTTTGGCCAAATTGAATCGGATAGTCGGGTTGTTGACCTGAGTGATGGTGATAGCAGTGTTTTCCATAACTTTAGAACGCTGCTGGGAACCGGCAATCAGCGCAACGGCACCCTGTATGTGGATGGTACGGTTGATGACTTAGGGATTTCTAACAGCCGCAGTGGCGTCATCGATGCCGGCGAAGGCAATCTCGGTGATGGCATCTCAGTCCAAGTAGGAGCCTCTGGGGATCCTTCAAATGAAGACATTGACATTGCCAACGAGGGCTTGATTCAAGGACGCGGCGATGGTCCTAAGGTGTTTGCTGAGGGTAGCCGGGTAGCGGCCAATGGGTCCAGCGGTCTTCGCTTCTTTAATGGTTCTGGAACACCCAAGGCGACTTTAACGGGGTCTGTAGTGAATGGCGGCACGATTACCGCCGAGGTCAATGTAGGCTTTTTAGGCGGTGTGGTGGTTGAAGATGGCGTCGGCTTCGAGGGGCGCATTGTGAACCGTCGCCAGGGGGCTATTTCTGGCCCTCGCAATGGTCTCTACATCGGTAATGCCGAGCATGACCTTGACATCGTCAACAGTGGTTTAATTGCCTCTGGGAGTCGCGTGGTGAACCTAGACGGTGACAACGTTTCCTTGATTAACCGTGGCGATATTCTGGGGACCGGTAATCAGCGCAACGGTACGATTTATATCGATGGCACAGGGGACGATATCACTATCAACAACCAGCGATCGGGTGTCGTTGATGCGGGCGAAGGCAATCTGGGCGATGGTGTTTCCTTGCAGGTGGGAGCCAGTGGCGATCCCACCAGTGAAAATATCAACATCATCAACAGCGGTCTGATCCAAGGACGCGGCGATGGCCCGGAGGTTTTCGCTGAGGGTGCGCGGGTAGCGTCCAATGGCTCCAGTGGCGTCCGCTTCTTTAATGGTTCCGGCACCCCCGAAGGGACGGTGATGGGATCGGTTGTGAACGACGGTACCATTGCTGCTGAGGTCAATGTGGGCTTTTTAGGCGGTGTGGTGGTTGAAGATGGCGTCGGCTTCGAAGGGCGCATTGTAAACAATCGCCGCGGCTTCATTTCCGGTCCTCGCAATGGTCTCTACATTGGCAATGCTGACCATGATCTGGAGATTGTAAACTCAGGTCGCATTGCGTCAGGCAGTCGCGTGGTTAACCTGAATGGTGATGGGGTTAGCTTCCGTAATGCTGGCGAAGTCATTGGGACAGGGAATCAGCGCAACGGCACGGTCTATGTGGATGGCACCGCCGATGACTTGGACATCACCAATACCCGTCGGGGTGTGATTGATGCGGGCGAAGGCAACCTGGGCGACGGCATTTCAGTCCAGGTAGGGGCCTCTGATGACCCGAGTAACGAAAACATCAACATCGTCAACGAGGGATTGATTCAAGGACGCGGCGATGGTCCTGAGGTCTTTGCTGACGGCGGACGCACTGCATCCAATGGCTCCAGTGGTGTCCGCTTCTTCAACGGCTCTGGAACTCCTGAAGGCACTGTGACTGGATCGGTGGTGAACAACGGCACCATCACAGCTGAAGTTAGCGTTGGCTTTTTGGGCGGTGTGGTTGTTGAAGATGGCGTCGCCTTTGAAGGCAACATCGTTAATAGCCACCGGGGCGTGATTGAGGGTCCTAATAATGGTCTCTACATTGGCAATGCCGAGCATGACCTTGGCATCTTCAACAGCGGCTTAATTGCTTCGGGAAGTCGTGCAGTAAACCTAGACGGCGACAGCGTTTCCTTGGTTAATCGTGGCGATATTCTGGGGACCGGCAACCAGCGCAACGGCACTGTCTACATCGATGGTACGGGAGATGATATTGCTATCGACAACCAACGCCCGGGTGTCATTGATGCGGGTGAAGGCAATCTGGGGGATGGCATTTCTGTGCAGGTGGGAGCCAGTGGCGATGCCGCCAGCGAGGATATCAACATTGTTAACAGCGGTCTGATTCAAGGACGGGGTGATGGCCCTGATGTATTTGCTGACGGTGGACGTGTCGCCTCCAATGGCTCCAGTGGTGTTCGTTTCTTCAACGGCTCTGGAACTCCTGAAGCAACTGTGACGGGTTCTATTGTCAACAACGGCACCATTACGGCTGAGGTCAGTGTGGGCTTTTTAGGCGGTGTGGTCGTTGAAGATGGCGTGGCCTTCGAGGGGTTGATTGTGAACGAGGGGCGTGGGGTGATTGCGGGTCCTCGCAATGGTCTCTATATCGGGAATGCCGACCATGACTTAGCAATTGTCAACGAGGGGCGCATTGAGTCGGGCAGCCGCGCTGTCAACATCGATGGCTCTGGGGTCAGTCTCGTTAACGCTGGCGATATTGTAGGTACCGGGAATCAGCGCAACGGTACGGTCTATACGGATGCCACGGCTGAAGACTTCACGATCATCAACCAGCGAGGTGGTGTTGTCGATGCTGGGGAAGGGAATCTGGGCACCGCGATTTCACTTCAGGTGGGTGAGGTCGATGGTGATGTCGTTCAAGCCACATTGATTAATGATGGCTTGCTGCAAGGGCGGGGTGACGGAACAGGTAATCTCGAAGGAGATGGTATCCGCGCTACGTCGGGAGCTGTCGATGGGTCTGTCACTTTAGAAACCGACATCCAGAACTTGCGACGGATTCTCGCAACTGACGATGGCATTGATCTGCGACAAGGGGTGACACTGGCAGGGGACATTCTCAACCACGGCACCATCACCGCCGAAGACGATGGCGTTGTTATCGAAGGCATCCTCCAAGGTACCCTCCAAAACACTGGCACCCTTACTGGGCAGAACACCGCCATTAATGCGACGGATGCGGAGGCTGGCGTGACGGTCAACAACCAGGGCACGCTGAATGGCGATGTCTTGCTGAGCGAATTCGATGATGTCTTTGATTCTTCGCAAGGCTGGGTTAACGGCATCGTTGATGGCGGGGCAGGTGATGATCAGCTCATTGGTACGCAAAGTCGTGATACCATCCTAGGCGGTGAAGGCGACGATACCCTCACTGGCGGACGAGGTGATGACACCTTCGTCTTCACTCCGACTGATTTCGGCAATGACACAATCACCGATTTCCAGGTGAGTCGTGACCTGCTCGATGTCAGTGCCTTTAGCTTTGGGGTGTCTGACATCGCGGCACTGCTCGACAATGCTCAGCAGATTGGGGCTGATACGCTGTTGGCGCTTGCTCCTGACAACACTGTGCTTTTACAGGGTGTTGAGGCCAATACGCTGGACAGCGGCAGCTTTGTGGTCTAATGCCTCAATCGGATTGGCTGACTTGAGCGATCGCCAGCAATGAATCTATCACCGCAGGTTGGGGGCAAGGTGCGCGACCCAACGCTCCAAAATCCTGAATCTGTTGGGTTTTACTGTGTTCGACCCAACCTGCGCGATGGATTCTACTGATCAAAATCGACACTGCTTACACTCAGAAGAGCGTTATTTGGGAGTAACCTTACGGTCGAAAACCTGAATATTTGGGTTTCTAGAGAGATTACAAAGACTACATCTAAGCTGGGAAAAAATAATCAG
>JBCBJE010000433.1:0-5214 GCA_038523735.1 Cyanobacteria bacterium J06626_18
AGGGTGCCACGCGAGTTGAAATGGCCACAGGATCGTCCACCAAAACATTAGGCTCGAGAGAGTAGGAGTCTTGAGAATACCAGGGCCGAGTAACAGTCTCAGATTTAGAAACATACAGCGTCAAAGCGCGCGATGTGAGAACCCCTAAAGCCTGCATATATTCTTGCGCTAGAAACTCACGCACACTGGAGCGTAGGACTGCTCGCCCATCGGCACCACGGCAATAGGGCGTTGGGCCACCCCCTTTCAATTGCATTTCCCAACGCTGGCCGTTAAGTATGCCTTCAAATATAGATATCGCCCGGCCATCGCCATAGCCATTACCCGTACCAAATGGACAATTTTGGATATATTCGGTGCCATAAATTGACAGGGCATATCCCGTCGCCCAGCCAACCGGTTGCATCGGCTCCTGCGCAGCAGAAAGATCACCCGAAAAGACCTGGCGAAATTTTTCATTATGCGCCAGCTCATCGCTCAACCCAAGTTCCTTAAAAAAAGTGCTGCTATGGGTGACATATTCGGGCGCTGCGAGCGGTGTGGGTGTCACAGGGACAAAATGACCCGAAAAAACCTGGCGGGCACGGTGATCATCACCGTCGACCGTGGCATTCGGATCGGCATTCAAGGTGTCCATCAGCGAATAATCCGCCAATTGCGCAAACTCATCGAAGGTCGTTACGCAGGGCTGAGCAGATGATTTAGATGGATATGACATTGTTGCTAGCACCCGTTTGTCGGGAAGGATTCAGGTTTAGTGGAAATAAGTCAGCCTAATATCCCTGTGTGGGTCATTGGGTAGACGTATTCAGTATAATCAGTCCTTTGTTACACGACAGCCCTATAGATTTATCGTCCACTCTGATCATGTTGGATAGCCCGTTGGACGGCATTTGAAACGGTCGGATTACGCTGGTGGCGATCGCAGCAGCCATCATCGGGCTATAAGATAATCGTACAAAATTATCCCTCAGCGACGATATGGACTGGCTGCTAGAACCCTTAAGTTACGAATTTATGCGGCAATCGCTGATAGCGGGGGTGCTGATGGGCATTTTATGTCCGATTGTGGGCACTTACCTGCTGGTGCAGCGGATGGCGCTGTTTGGGGATGTGGTGGCCCATGCGGTGCTGCCAGGGCTGGCCATTGCCAACTTCCTTGAGATTCCTTTGATCATCGGTGCCTTTGTGTTCGGGATGTTGGGCACCTTTGTTACGGGCTGGATTCGCGCGCAATCTAAGGTCAAGGTCGATGCGGCGATGGCGATCACCCTCTCCAGCTTTTTCTCCCTCGGCATCATCTTGCTCACCAGTCTACGCACCCGCTTTGATCTCGAAGAGCTGCTGTTCGGCGATATCCTCAGCATTACTCCACGAGACGTGTGGGAAATCGGATTTGTGACGCTGGCTGTGTTGATTGGCGTGAAGATATTCTATCGGTCGCTGTTGTTTTTTACCTTTGATCCGTTGGGGGCAGAAGCCATTGGCCTGCCGGTAACGGCGCTGAATGTTGGGCTAATGGCTGCCATTACGCTGACAATTGTTGCCAGCATCAAGGCAGTGGGCTTCATTTTAGTAGTGGCACTGATGATTAGCCCGGCAGCAGCAGCCTATTTGCTCACTAAAGAACTACACTGGATGATGGCGGTGGGCGCAGGGCTTGGCATGCTGTCTTGCCTGACGGGGATGTACATTAGCTACTATCTCGATACGCCGTCTGGCCCTGCGATCGCACTCACGCTTTTTGCCTGCTTTTTACTGTCGTTGTTGTTTAGTCCGAGCCAGGGGATTTTGACCCGCCGCCGAGGGTAATAGCTAACAGACAAACTTAATGTCGTTCTGATTGTTCAGGTCTGCTTGAATAGTTGCCCCGTAGGCTTGTTGAATATTCTCCATCGTCATCACTGCTTGCGGGGTATTATCAGCTAGCATACGGCGATTGAGCAATAGCAGGCGATCATAGCGATTGAGCGCCTCACCCCACTCATGACTGCAAACCAGCAGCGTTTTACCCTGCTGGCTGAGGTCAGCAAAAATGCCTAGCATTACGGCTTCCGTTTTCTTATCAATGCCGCTAAACGGCTCGTCTAGCAAAAACAAATTGGGTTGCTGGGCCAGGGCACGCGCTAGAAAAACTCGCTGCTGCTGACCGCCCGAGAGCTGACCAATAGGACGGCCTTTGAGGGATAACATCTCCACCCGGTCTAGCGCTGCACTCACTCGTTTTTGGGCTTTGACATCGGGCGATCGCCCCCATCCCTGTCTCTTGGCCTGCGCCAGCATCACTACATTCCAAGCGGTGATCGGATAGTCCCAGTCAATTTGCGATCGCTGCGGCACGTAGGCAACTTGCGATCGCTGCCGCTTCAGCGAAGCCCCGTTCAATAGAATCTTTCCCCGATAGGGCGTTAGACCCAAAATCGCTTTGACTAGGGTGCTCTTTCCCGCTCCGTTAGGACCAATCAGCCCGACCCATTCACCTGGGCGCAACGTCAGCGAAACCGCCGCGAGGGCTTCGATACCTCGATAGTTAACCGACAGATTTTGAACCGTTAACATAATGCAAAACAATAATCGGCAAGCTTACATCTACGACCCTTAGGATTCAAGCCCTGGCAAAGACTCACTGAGCATTAGAACACTGCCGTTATCTTCGTCAAGCTTCACGATGATCAGGTAGCGAAGCATTTCGCCTTGTAACAGTTGGTACGCCAGTCCGGCAGGAAAGTTTTCTTGGGGCTGTGGTTCAAACCCCGTATTGCTGTTGAGTTCGGGCATGACCACGTCTCGAAAAACCTGGTCAGGTGTTTGTTCTGGAAAGAAGTAAAAGGAGGAAACGTCGAACTTGGGCTGATTGTTTTCATCGAAGAATTGGCTGATCTGCTCTGGCGTTCCGAAGAGATCAAAGATATCGAATGGACTGAATCCAAAACTTTCATCCTGGTCCTTAAGATAGCTGGCCAAATACTCCCACTCCGCTGCGATTTTGGCCCCATTGGCAGGTGTGACGGAATTGGGCGTTGCAGGGCCTGCTGAAGGCGTTGACCCAGGAGCAGTATCAGAATCGGGGGCTGCCTCGGGTGTAGGCTCATCGTTAAGGCTATCACTCGTCTCAGGTGGGGGGGTATCTGGCAAGGCTGCGGGTGGAGCTACTGGCGGTGAGGGTGGGACGGCTGGTGAGGGTGGGCTGGATAGGGCGGGCTGAGGCTCTGATGCTCGTAGCGTTGGCACCTGGTTGGCATCAACAATAGAGATCGGACCTGTTGAGTTTTGAACGGGGCGAGCCTTTTCTTTTTGCGGCTCTTGCCACGGTAAGAGGACGAATAAACTGTGCAGCAATATGGAGATGAAAAGTAGTGCACCGCGCTTTCGCTTTTTGTCCATGACAGTGCAGGGGGCAGTGCGGGCTAAACAATTCAAAATCTAGTCGTTGACAGGCTAAGCGGCTAGATTTACACTAGCAAACTAATGTGATAATGATTATCATTTCGAGCCCCATTCTTAACCGTCTGTGAAACGATAAGCCCATGAAACTTTCTTTTCGCCTATTCACTGCGCTTGCTGTCCTTGGCGGAGCCTCAACGCTGCTTCTGGGCAACCAGTCTGCCCACAGCCAAACCAGTCCTCAAGTTGTGGCAAGCTATAGCGTCTTGTGCGATCTTACTCAGCAAATCGCTGAGGACACCGTAGATGTAACCTGCCTTATAGAAGCGGGTGAAGACCCTCACGTTTACAGCGCCACACCTTCCGACAGACGAGCCATTGAAAATGCCGATTTGGTTTTGTATGGGGGCTACGGGTTCGAGCCAGACATTATTCAAATGGTTGAGTCAACAGACGGAAACACCCCTGTAGTTGCCGTTTCCGAAATTGCCGTTACCGACCCGCTTTTAGGGGAAGCCCACGACCATAGCAGCCACGGTAAAGAAGGTCATGATGATCACGGGCACGACGCTCACGACGAGGAGGGTCACGATGAGCATGATGAGCATGGCGAAGAAGGCCACGATGATCACGGACATGATGGCCATGATGACCACGGGCACGATGAGCATGATGAGCATGGCGAAGAAGCTCACGATGATCACGATGAGGCGGGTCACGATGACCATGATCACCACGGGCACGATGACCATGATGACCACGGTGAAGAAGGTGATGTACCCGATCCCCATGTCTGGCACGATGCCGAAAATGGCATTGCGATGGTCCGCGTCATCCAAGAGGAGCTGAGCGTGATTTTTCCTGAAAATGCCGAACTTTACCAGGCCAATGCAGAGGCCCTCATCGATCAGCTCACCCAGCTCGATAGTTGGATTCAGCAACAGGTCAACACGGTTCCCGAATCGCAGCGAGTACTTGTGACGACCCACGATGCGTTGGGCTACTACGCCGATGCCTATGGCATTCGCATTGAGGCTGCTTTGGAAAGCTTTAGTACTGAGGCTCGTCCGTCAGCCGCCGACTTACGAGACTTGATCGACCTGGTTGAAGACAGCGACATTCCCACTGTCTTCATCGAGTCGACCAGCAATCCTAGACTGATTGAAGCGGTTTCTCGGGAAACCGATATTGGCATTTCAGAAGCGCCACTTTATGCCGACAGCTTAGGCGAAGCGGGCACCCCTGCAGGGACCTATACAGGCATGCTGATGACCAATACCTGCACAATTGTTAGCGGGCTGGGGGGCACCTGCAACGGCGCAGCTGCACAGGCATTTCTGGACTAAACGGTAGGCCTCTCGCTGCTGAGTACGGTGGGGTCCCACTCACTACACAAAACCGCCTATGGGCTTACCCGTAGGCGGTTAGTCTGGGGCTAGCATTCGTGCTAAAGGGACTTCTATTCAACGGTGATCGTGATCGGCTCAGACAACACAGGCGGCTCGTGGGGAATGTGCACATAGTTTGCCAGCAACAGTTGGAGGGTGTGCTCTCCCGGCGGTAGTGTTAGCGTCGCTTCAGTCTGCCCACCACCAAAATGCTTGATGTGCTCCGTTGCTGACAACGCTTTACCAAGGTCGGGTAGGGCTTCCAAGTCCACCAATAGATGATGGTGTCCGGTTTCGGGAAGGTCGATGCCAGCAGGCGCAATCCCCATGCCCGACAAGCCAAATTGAATCGTGAAAGGATTGGACACAGTGGCTCCATCTAGAGGAGAAATCAGATAGACTTTGGCGCTATCAGGCGCTTTTGAGGTGAAAGAGTCAGCCA
>JBCBJE010000434.1:0-5199 GCA_038523735.1 Cyanobacteria bacterium J06626_18
GAATGAAGCGCAATCGCCTGACCTCGCAGCTTCATTCCAAAGCCATCACGAATGTCTGCGATCGTCTCGGTATCGATCGTTCCCAGCGTCAGGCGATGATTCGCCTAGCCCGTGATA
The DNA here is from genome assembly GCA_038523735.1 of Cyanobacteria bacterium J06626_18. Taxonomy (GTDB): domain Bacteria; phylum Cyanobacteriota; class Cyanobacteriia; order Phormidesmidales; family Phormidesmidaceae; genus SIO1E4. The sequence continues at coordinate 118 of JBCBJE010000434.1, forward strand.
ACGGCAAGCGTCTAGGACTGTTGGCCTAAGTTGGCTGTCATATTGTTCGAGGAATTCTGGTAGACAATCGCGAGATTCTAGCCTGGTGAGTTTGCAACTCTACGCACGTCGCTAGGCAATTGCTTCATGACATTTGCATCCACTGATGGCCTGGATTTCATGCCGTCGAAGTGTTGAAGTCTGGTTTAACGCTGCAACACTTTTGAATTTTGTACACACTGGAGGTCACTTCAATGACAGCTATTTTGATTGCACTTTTCGCTGTTGGTTGGGTTGCTGCTGCCCTCATTGGCACGCAGGCTTATTTCCGGGGCGAGCAGACTAAGCCCATCCACGAGCGCAACTGGCGCTCCGACTCATTCGAAAAGCTCGCGGTTTCTTTCACTGGGCGCGCAACGGATAACAATGAGCGTGTTCCTGCCTACAGCACCGATGCATATGCCAGCACACTTTTGCCTACCCGTTAGGGGCGGCTTCTGAATGAGGCTTAAAAGTCAGTGAGGTTTTGTGGCTGAATGTTCTCCCCTTTGCATACGCGAGGGGATTTTTTGTGCTTACTAGCCGTCGTCACTTGAGTTGAAGTCCTCAGAATACTGACCTTCTACAGACAGCGTTGCATTCCTTGCGGCTGGGCTTAAGCGAAGCTGCCTTTTGAACTCTACCTTCTGCCTTTTGGGGTGTCCGCTCATTGCAGTGGGCGATAGACGCGGTAGTTAATGCTCGGGAAGATATTATCGATTGCTTCCACTTTCGCTAACCACCCTGAATCCACCTTTTCAGCGCGGACATCTTCCCACAGTTTGTTGAAGCGGATGAGGTGCGATCGCGTCCGGCGAACAGCATAGGGCACCATAGTTCCAGTTCGCATGATAAAAGCCCAGTCAGAGGATTGAGCCAACAGGAGTTCGCGTGCTGCCTGATTAAGCGCTCGCCACTCTAGCTCATCAGCAGGCTCTCGTTTTGCCAGTTCAATCATCCGCTCAGCAGCCTTGTGCAGGTGTGGGTAAATCCAGGTATTGGTTTCATTTAACCAATACTCATGAAAACCCTTATAGCCCCAACTGGATTGAGAAGGGCGCGACACCTGTTGCGTGGGCTCAAGGCGTAAATAATCAGCCAGGTGAGTCATCTCGTAGGTGTTTTGGTCGTACCAGCTCTTGCGGAAGAGGTAGTCGATGAACCAGGGACCCTCGTACCACCAGTGCCCAAAGAGTTCGGCGTCATAGGGCGACACAATGATAGGAGGGCGCTCCATGATGCCGTGCAAATGCTCTACCTGACGCTCGCGGTTAAACATAAAGTTTTCTGCATGTTCAGCCGCTTTTTCGCGGGCCCAATAGGGGTCGTACCAATCTTTGTCAGAGAGTCCTAAGCCCTTACCCGTAATCTTGTGATACTTGATGCCCACGTTTTTCCGCTGACCGTTGGGCATGATGTAAGGCTTGATGTATTCGTACTCTGCGTCCCAGCCCAGATCGCGGTAAAACTCGCGGTATTCTGACGCACCAGGATAGCCAACCTGAGAAGACCAGACCTGTTGAGAGGATTCGTGGTCGCGGCCAAAGGCAGCCACTCCCGACTCAGTAAAGATGGGTGCGTAAGAGCCAAAACGAGGACGGGGCCGGGCATATAGAATTCCATGGCCGTCGGTGAGAAAGTAGCGCAACCCGGCGTCAGCCAGCATCCGCTCTAGCCCTTCATAATAGGCGCATTCCGGTAGCCAGATACCGTTGGGTGGTCGATCAAAATGTTCCTCGTAGCTTTCGCAGGCCACTTGAATCTGAGCCCACACCGCCTCAGGATACATCTTCATCAGCGGTAAATAGCCATGGGTCGCGCCGCAGGTGATGATTTCAAGATTATTGCTATCCTGAAACTGCTTAAAGGCTTTAACGAGGTCGCGATCGTACTTTTCCCAAATCTGGCGCACGTGATTGAACTCTTTGGCATACGTCTCAGCCAAATAGCGCAAGTGCCCATTGTGAACATTTCGCTCTACTTCCATCTCGGTCAGTTCTTCGAGCTTGGTGAGATGTTCGTCGTAGCGGTCTTGCAATAGCGGATCCCGGAGCATGCTGACCAACGGCGGCGTCATGCTCATGGTTAGCTTGAAATCGATCCCGTCCTGTTTGAGGCCCTCAAACATTGTGATTAGCGGAACATAGGTCTCCGTAATCGCCTCAAACAACCACTCTTCTTCGAGTACAAAGTCACTCTCCGGGTGACGAACGTAAGGCAAGTGGGCATGAAGAACGAGGGCCAGATATCCAATACTCATAATGACTGCGTCTTTTGGGTGGACGGGATGCGCGAAGCCGAAAAATCAAGACTATGCAAAAAGCATTGCCAAAATTGTAAAGCAAACCTAAACACTTATTGGTTGGAAGTTGTTCGTTCTTGGTTCTAGGTAGTTGGTTATTAGTTCTGGGTAGTTGGTTCAGGGTTCAGAGGCATGAAGGTTCTTCTGCCCTTTCACCCTTTACCCTTTACCTTTCACCCCCTACCCTTCCACTCCCCTACCTACCCCTCTGTATCAAACTGACGTCCTAGTTTCCGTAGGGTCTGCTGCATATCGGGGAGACGGTTTAGGAGGGCAGAGACTTTGAGATAGACCTTGTGAGGGACGGCTGGATAGCCGCTGACAATTTCACCTGATTTCACATCTTTATGGACACCTGATTTTGCCGTGGCGATCGCCCCATCACCGATATGAGCCTGGTTCGAGATGCCGACCTGCCCAGCCAAAATGACGCGGTTGCCGATGGTGACACCGCCTGCTAGCCCGACTTGAGCGGCCATTGCAGTGCCCTCACCGACTTCACAACCGTGGGCAATGTGAACCAAATTATCTAGCTTGGTACCGCGTTTGACCAGGGTGACACCGACAGCAGGACGATCCACTGTTGAGTTGCAGCCAATCTCAACGCCGTCTTCCAACACGGTAATGCCGGACTGTTCCATCTTTTCCCAGCCGCTGGCTGTGGGCACAAAGCCAAAGCCTTCAGAGCCGATCGCGGCCCCGGAGTGGATAACACAATCGGCCCCAATGCGGGTCCGCTCGTGGATGACGCAGTTGGCATAGAGGACGGTGCGATCACCCACGATTGCCTCGGGATAGACCACGACATTAGGGTGAATGCAGACACCTTCACCCAGTTTGGCCCCAGCTTGAATCACGGCATGGGCCCCAATCGCAACCCCATTGCCGACTTGCACGGATGGATCGACTACAGCCGTGGGATGGATACCCGGCGGGAGTTTGAATGGTTTGTAGAACAGGGCGATCGCGCGCGCAAATGCCAATCGCGGATCTTTCGTACTAAGCCAAGCAATCCCCCGCTCACTAGCTTGGGCTTGCAACGCGGGCTCCTGTGGCAAAATCAGTGCTGCCGCCTCTGTTGTTTCTACATACCGCTTGAACCGCCCCCCCTCGACATAGCTGATTGCTGTGGCTGATGCCGTTTGAATAGCCTCAACGCCACTGAGTTCGGGATCACGTTCGGGGAACTCTGTGAGACTGGATTGCTCAGTGATACCAATACTCGCGGCGAGGGCGCTGAACTTCATAGCAGTGCGAACGGGAAGGGCTACCCTAAGCTACCAGAAACGTGACACACTCCACATGAGCAGTTTGGGGAAAGAAGTCTGCTGGTTGCACACGGCCAAGGCGGTACCCGCCTTGGCCGCAAAGTTGTTTCAGATCCCGAGCCAGCGTCGCTGGATTGCAGCTCATGTAGGCGATCGCTCGCGGATGGAGAGCAATCAGCGCCTCCAAAACTTGACTGTCACAGCCTTTACGGGGCGGGTCAAGCAGGACGATATCGGGCGTTTGTCCCCGCAGGGACTCAGTGACCTGCGGTAACAGTTTCGCAACCGTGCCGGTTTGGAACTTGACTTTCCGAATACCGTTGAGTTTGGCGTTCTCTCTGGCCATTTCGATCGCTTCTGGCTGCACTTCTAGACCGACAGTGTAAGCAGCGCGTTGAGCAACCGGCAGCGTCAGGGTACCGATGCCACAATAGGCGTCCACAACAGTTTCGGTACCCTGAAGCCGCAGTTCGTCCAGAATTACCTTCAACAGCCGTTCGGCCTGCTCAGTATGTACCTGAAAGAAGGTCGTTGGATAAATGTGAAATGCGAGATTGGCAAAGCGCTCTTCTAGATACGGCTGGCCCAGCACGTAGCGTGTCTCTTTGCCCCAAATGGCATTCCCCGATTTGGAATTCAAATTGACGCAAATGCCCGCGAGGTCAGGATAGCGCTCCTTCCATAGGCCACATTGCTCTTCTAGCCCTGGTAACTCCCAGGTTGTGCTCACCAAAGTCAATAGTATCTGTCCTGTGCGACGGCCAATCCGCAAGGCTAAATGTCGCAGTGCCCCTTGGCGAGTTTCTTCGTCATAAACCGACCATCCCCGCTGTTGAATATCCTGCTTGACTTCAGCTAACAGCGGGTCGAGGCGATTGTCTTGTACCGGACACTGATTGAGATTGATGATTTGGTGGGTGCCCTTGCGAAAATAGCCTGCCTTGACGGCCCCTTCCGCGGATAGGCCCAGGGGATAGGTGGCCTTATTGCGATAGCCCAAAGGATTGTCCGCTTTCAAAATGGGATCCACAGTGATGTCTGAGAATCCTCCTATCCGGCGTAGGGCATCAATGACCTGCTGCTCTTTGGCCGCGAGCTGTGCGGTGTAAGCAACAGGCTGCCACTGACAGCCACCACATTTGTCCGCCACGATGCAGGGGGGACGCACGCGATCGCCCGATGCCTCCAGCACCTCCAGCAGCTTCCCTCGCCCAAAGGTCGGTTTAGCCCGCACTAACCGGACTTGAACGCGATCGCCCGGCACCGTATCCGGCACGAATACCACTCGATTTTCCCAGCGCCCCACTCCATCACCTTCGCTACTTAAGTCGGTGATTTGGAGGTCTAGGGTTTGTCCTTGCTGCCAGTTTGTCATGGATGGGAGGGTGGATGGGTAGGAGGGTGGATGGGTAGGAGGGTGGAGTGATGAGACTATGGAAAATGATCTTTAAACACCGTTATGCTGCTGAGTTTAATAGTTGAGACGGTGCTTGA
>JBCBJE010000435.1:0-5196 GCA_038523735.1 Cyanobacteria bacterium J06626_18
AATCCTAACTGAGGATGAGGAGAAGCTGCAGCGGTTGGTCTTAAACCTTTCGGAGATTATGCTTGAACGCCTTGGCATCACTAGCAGTCGATACTGGCAATCCGAAAGCCCATCTGACATTCATATTGTGCAGGCTGCTTTTCGTGGATTGGGGCAAGGCGCCGCCCACAAGTGAGACGACCTTGCGAAAAGCGAGGCTGCCCTTGCTGATTTGCCATCAGACAACTCTGACAAATCGTGGTGGGAGCCAAAACTTGGTCATTCAGCATCATAACCAGCATGAATTGTCATCTCCCTAAAATCTACCTTGAACAGGTTGAGTCCAGTTCTTTACTGACCGCTTAACCTGATTTTAATGCAGGATCCTGGGTGGTTTGTGCATTAAAGCACACACCTTAACGTGGCTACGCAGAAAGATACGCTTAGTTGTTGATCGAGCCATGGAGATCATAGACATCGGCCGATTCAATGCGGACCGTCGCCAACTGCCCCAAAGACGCTTGCCCCGTGAGATACACCAGTCCATCGACATCCGGAGCATACCGTGCCGATCGCCCAATCATTTGTCCAGTAGACGGATTCACTTGTTCTACAAGTACTGGCACTGTTTTGCCGACCTCAGCCTGATTCCGCTTTAGGGAAATAGGCTGTTGGGCTTGCATCAGGCGATCGCGGCGCTGATCCATGACGGCTTGGGGAATCTGGTTTGGCAGTTTGGCCGCAGGGGTGCCTTCCTCGGCTGAAAAGGTAAAGACGCCCACATGGTCAAACTCATGGCGTTGAACAAACGCCAGCAGGTGCTCAAAGTGCTCATCGGTTGCACCAGGAAAGCCGACAATAAATGTTGTCCGCATAACGGCTTCTGGCAGGGCTGTTTTAATCCGGCCGATGATGTCGTCGTTAACACGCCCCTGCCAGGGACGATTCATCGCCCGTAAGATATCGGGGTGCGAATGCTGTAGGGGCAAATCCAGATAGGGCAAGACATTGGGAACCGTTTGAATAGCCCGAATCACATCCGGCGTTAGCCCTGTGGGATAAGCATAGTGCATGCGAATCCAAGGAATATTAACCTCACCGAGGGCATACAGCAGCTCTGCAAGACGCGGCTCACCATAGATATCGACCCCATAGTTAGTGGTAATTTGCGAGATCAGAACCAGCTCTTGCACCCCTTCTGTGGCAAGCTGTTGGGCCTCTGCCACAATCGACTCAATGGAGCGCGATCGCTGGTTACCCCGCAGATGAGGAATGATACAGAAGGCGCAGCGGTAATTACAGCCCTCAGCCACCCTTAAGTAAGCGGTTCCTTCATTCGTGGTGCGGTAGCGAGGCATAGTCTCATCGGCAATGTAGGTAGGCTCTGCCGACACTTCCTGCACCCGCTCGCCCGCTTCAGCTCGGCGAATCACATCGACAATTTTGTGATAATCGCCCGTCCCGACTAGAGCTACCGCTTCTGGAATTGCCTGCATGAGTTCTGCCTGAAAGTGCTGCGCCAAACAGCCCGTAATCACAATTTTTTTGTTTGCTTCAGCCAGTTCTACCAGCGTTCGCACGGACTCTTCGCGCGCTGACTCGATAAAACTGCAGGTATTGACAATGACGTAATCAGCTAGCTCGTCATTAGAGTCCACAGCATAACCAGCCTGGACAAGCAGCCCCAGCATGTGTTCGGTATCGACACGATTTTTCTCACAGCCCAGGTGAGTCACGGCAATAGTAGGCTGACTGACAACGCTCATAGCAAATAGGCGAAACTCTTTTCCAAACCCCCATCCTAAAGCTTTTACAAGCGTTTGTGTTTGGCGCCAACGATTTCATCAACGCCATCAACGGGATCCTATGACAGAAGCCTCCTTAAGAAGGGGATCGCTTGGGGTAAATTGGGGTAGTGAGTATGGCGGCACTGTGCCGTCGTCTACAGCAGACCATTGAGTCTTTGCAGTCGAGATCAGTCCACGTGAGCTTAATATCTACCTTTAAGACTTCGACGCCAGTGATTGGGGTCGTCCATCTTTTGCCGCTACCGACCTCGCCCAACTGGGGAGGCAATCTTCAGCAAGTGATTGATCGAGCCGAGCAAGAAGCGACTGCTCTGGCCTCTGGTGGTGTTAGCGGCATCATCGTGGAGAATTTTTTCGATTCCCCGTTTCCTAAGCAGCAGGTTGATCCAGCCGTTGTGAGCGCTATGAGCCTAGTGGTTCATCGGCTGCAGCAGCTGGTTGCGGTTCCCATTGGCATTAATGTGCTGCGCAACGATGCCCGCAGTGCGCTGGCGATCGCCACCTGTGCAGAAGCTCAATTCATTCGCGTCAATGTCCTGACCGGTGTCATGGCGACGGATCAGGGCTTGATCGAAGGTTGCGCCTATGAGCTCATGCGCTACCGTCGCGAATTAGGTAGTCATGTCAACATCCTTGCTGATGTCCTCGTCAAACATGCGCGTCCTCTCGGTTCACCAAATCTCACCACAGCCGTTCAAGAAACTATTGAGCGCGGTTTAGCCGATGGCGTTATTCTTTCGGGGTGGACCACGGGTAGTCCTCCCAGTCTGGAAGACTTGGAATTGGCCAAAGCAGCCGCCAAAACTACGCCTGTTTTCATTGGCAGCGGGGCCAACTGGGAAAATATTGGCAAATTAATTCAGTTTGCCGATGGCGTTATTGTTGCTAGCTCTCTCAAACGTAAAGGCGATATTACCCAGTCAATTGACCCCATCCGCGTCCGCCAATTCGTTGAAGCCCTCGAAGCAGGGGCAACTGTGCGAGCGTCAAACGTAAGTCTGCAACAGGCCACGGAGTTGAGACGTTAGCTCCCTGGACTTCGGTCGAACAATCATCGGTTGTCCGATTTTTTATTGAGCCATGGCTGACGACTTTGCCTGATTTATCAAGGGGAACGGGGATAGGCAAAAAGGGTAGAGGCATCCCCTTTCAAGGAGTATCGCCTCAATCCAATGATCCTGCAGAGCGTACCTTGCACTAGGAACAGCACAACAGGTCTCTCCAAGGGGTTCGCAATGAGTTCGTGTGCGGCCACCAGAATGACCGGCATTGGAGCATCATTTTAGGCATGCTCGAACCACATCTTTACTCAAAAACTGTCGCAGAAAAAGCACTTGAGGCAAAATGAGAGAGTTGTCTCGTTTGTGAACTTGCGGAAGTAAACAATATGCGACGTCGCCGCCAAGAAACATTGTGGATTCATCGCTGGTCTCGCTGGATGATCGGCGCGATCGCCCTAATGGGCGCCTTCGGAACTGCCTACCTGACCGTCGTTAAGCTGATGGGAGAGTCGGCTGCATGCCCAACGGGAAGCTGCGATCGCGTCCTGAGCAGCCCCTACGCTATGGTTTTTGGGATTCCTCTGACTATTTTTGGGTGTCTGGGCTACCTCAGTATGGCAACCCTGTCACTGTCTCCCTTATCAATCAGCCCCAATCGTAAGGATGATTTGCGTCGTAAGCTGGAGGATTGGACATGGCCGCTGCTCTTCATGGGGGCAACAGCGATGGTTATCTTCAGTGGCTACCTCATGTACCTGCTAGCGTTTGAGATTAAAGCAGCGTGCCTGTACTGCATTGCGTCTGCTATCTTCGCCGTCTCGATGCTGACGCTGACGCTGCTAGGCAAACGATGGGCCGATTCAGGGCAACTCGTGTTCACTGGATTGATTGTGGCCATGGTCACCTTGGTAGGGACCTTGGCGGTTTATGCCCCCGTGAATAGTCCTCAGGTCGCCAACGCTAATAGTGGGGTTCCTGGCGAAGCGGGACCGCCTGTCACGACAACGTCCAGCTCGGCTGAGCTGCAGCTAGCTGAGCACCTAACCGCAATCGACGCCAAAATGTATGGTGCTTGGTGGTGTCCTCACTGCCATAGCCAAAAGCAACTCTTTGGGGCCGAAGCCGCTAAGGCAATTCCCTACATTGAGTGCGATCCAGACGGACAAAATCCGCAAGCCAGCCTCTGTCGTTCCGTCCCTGAGGTCGAAGGCTTCCCAACCTGGGAGGTCAATGGCGAGTTTTATGGCGGTGCCCAACCGCTGGCAGTGCTGGCAGAGGCTTCTGGCTATACAGGTCCGCGCGATTTTCAAAACTAGCCAGTATTCTGAATCTGATGACCTCCGGTAAAGTTTCGACCAAACGTGCGATCGCCTTGTTCCGCGTCCTGAAGCCCAAGGGACAAGGCGCAAATCTCTCGGTCCTTTTCATGGGTCTGGGGATTACGATTACTTTGCTGTTCGTACTGATTGCGCTGTTCACCCCGGCCTTACAAAGCTGGGGCGTCTTGCAAGACCCCACAGTCACATTGCAGAACCCAATGCACCAAGCGCCCTCCGCCGAGCACTGGCTGGGGACCACACGGCAAGGCTATGACGTGCTGTCACGCACCCTATTTGGAACGCGGGCTGCTTGGCAGGTGGTACTCCTAGCAACCGCAATGAGTGTAATCGTAGGCGTCCCGCTAGGGATGATTAGCGGCTATTTGAGTGGCAAGCTAGATCAAGGGCTGCTCTTTTTTATGGACACCATTTATACGCTACCAAGTTTGCTGCTCTCCATCACCCTGGCATTTATCTTGGGACGGGGTGTGGTCAATGCTGCGGTTGCCTTAAGTATTGCCTACATCCCGCAGTACTACCGAGTCGTCCGCAACCACACTGTCAGCGTCAAGACTGAGTTGTTTGTGGAAGCTGCCCAAGCGATGGGGGCCTCCACTTGGACTGTGCTCAGCCGCTATCTATTCCTCAACGTGGTGCAAAGCATCCCTGTCCTATTTACCCTAAATACCGCAGATGCTGTTTTGATTTTGGGCGGACTCGGTTTTCTCGGCTTGGGACTCCCGGAGCAAACGCCTGAATGGGGCGCTGACATTCGCCAAGCCTTGGATGCATTGCCAACGGGCATCTGGTGGACAGCTCTGTTTCCTGGATTAGCTCTGACATTAATGGTGACAGGACTTTCTTTGGTTGGCGAAGGCTTGAATGAGCTCGTGAACCCTTTGCTACGTCGTGAGAATTGGAAGTGAGTTCACATCCCTGAGTCAGCAGAAGATTTCAGCTGATAAGCCTAACTAAATAAATAGAATCAATTGAGAAAAGCTTATAGTAATTAAGCAATAAAATTCAGAAAGTGTAAAGAATATAAGGACTCAAAAGCTTTACCAGCTACGAATAAGATCAATGGGTTAA
>JBCBJE010000436.1:0-5175 GCA_038523735.1 Cyanobacteria bacterium J06626_18
AGAACGAGCCAAACATTACTTGGTTCAAGGAAAAGACCAAGACCCCCGTCCCACAGCTCTGCATCACCAGTATGTGTTATCGAGTGCAGAAGTTGAGTCAGCAGCACAGGACGCTGAGCTAGATCTTGATCAAGCGCCTCTAGCAGTCCTTTGAAACCTTTCTCAAAATCATCTTGAGAGCGCAAAAAAATCCAGTTTAAGCGGGCGAGTTCGGGGTGAACTTTAGCCGGATCAACATCCTGACAAACGATGGGAACCAGCCGCTTGTTATGTCTAACAGCTTCTTTGATCTCTTGACGACATACTTTGGAGGCTACCGAATCAGGACTCAGGACAAACACAAAGGTGTCGGCCAGTTCAATACCGACTTGAATTTCTTGCCACCAATCGACTGCAACGGGGATGTTCTCCCAATCGACCCAAATTTCTCGCCCGGTAGACTCCAGTGCTGCGTGGAGCTTTTGAACAAATTCCTTGTTGCGGCGTGAATAGGAGATGAAAACATTGGCCTGGCGGGTATTGTTATCCAGTACTTGCCAGACATCTTTGGGCATTTGGCGCCCCGATTTAGGGGCTAGCTTGACTCGATAATAGAGGTCACCGTCTTTTTCACGGGTGGTCAGCAACCCTTGAGCTGTCAGTTCCGTCAATGCTGTCTGAACCTGATGCACATCGCGTCCGATGTGATCCGCAATCGTTTGGGATACCGCCTCTGGGTGACGCATCAACCAATTCACCAAAGACTGTTGCTCAGGCGGCATCGTCAGAATGTCAGCCACCTTTAAGCCTGGGACACGCGGCGATCGCCGCTGGGAGCGATCGCGGGGCTGCCCCTTCAGTAAAGCGTCTAGAGCATCTTCTCCCATGGCACCCTGGGCTTACGCAACAACATAGGCCAAGCTAGATTGCCTCAGAAATCCTGATAGCCCATCGATTCATCATACCGAAGGAAATTTGTGCGCCGGTTGGTTGTTGTGACACGTACTCAGTGATTTTACTAAAAACATCTAGCGATTCGGCTTATCGCCAGCGGTCACCGCAGCCTGTGTTTCCTTCTATTCGCGGAACATAAGTCTTAGATCCTGTATGAAAGCTTCTGGGTTATTGTCCAAGTCAATTGCAGTCAGAAACTCATCCGATCGATCAATCAAGGCTGCGATACGGGGGTCATCTACCGTTTTTCCTTCCAAGACTTTGTAGCGTAAGGCAGCCGTCAAATCGTCCGCAACGCGCCCGGTACCTGAAATGATGAGCACCTCACGGCCTGCCTTGATGCTGGCATAGGCATCTTTCACCGTGACGGATCCGCCATTGACCAGAATTGTCAGCGATTCGTGAGAGCCCGATAGCTGGGTTGCAATCTCGGCTATCCAAGCAGACTCATCGCCCCAATTTTCACCTGGCACCAATAAACAATGGGTATGGTGGGGCTCCAGAGTAGAAGCGTCGGGATGTTCAGCCGCTCGGTCAGGCAGACTCACCAGCGATTGCGGGGCCACCCCAATCAACGGAAAGGTGCCTCCAATCGTAGTCCGGGCCTGCCCCATCAGCCGCATAACGCCAGCATCCGTGCCACCATCCACGACATAAAGCTGCAGTTCTTCGGCAAGCGGAGCCAATACCCGATTGAATAAGCTCTCTAGCTGTACTTGTCGGTCAGTATCCAAGCCGCTCGCCCCACCAACAATCACCAACGTATCGCGAGGTGCTGCCAGTTCCAATTCTTGAAGGTAATCGGCCAGGTGAGTCATTTCATTGACAATGCCCACCTTCACACTATGGTCGCAAGGACGTTCTTGCTCGGAAAGTTGATAAACCTGAACAGGGAGTGGCATGTGCGACTATCGACTAGCGACGCTATGAGGTGTGGGATTCTGACATCTCATTTTAAGTAGAGCCCACTTGCCTCTCAGGAGAGTGTATCTAGCTCTGGGTGGGAAAATGAGGTGCAAATGCAGCTTCAGTGCCCTGACGGAGTCTAAATATGCCCACATTCGCCTTCACGGCTAGAAACCGCGATGCATAATGAGTAGACTATACGCTGTTTGCAATCCTAAATTGACAACCAATGTTACCCATTTTGGTAAGCATACGCTACTGACCCGCCAAGACCCCTGCAAAACTGCAAAGAATCATCATTCCAGCCCTTTGCGAACCTGATAGGCTTTCAGGAAGACAAAACTTTTTCAGCAGGCGGTTGAAACCAAGTCTATAGAAGCTAAACCTGCCTCCGCGGGTTTCAACCCCGTTGGTACAACTAGTCCGCGCAGGCGGACTTTCTAGCGGCAGGTGTGACTTCTAGTCGCCAGAGGCTTAAACGGTTATCCATCGCGGGAATAACTCGTGCTAGGAGCTAGTTTCTGCTCGCGAGGCTTCTACTCCAGCTGCAATATCGTCCAGTGTTTTGATTACTAACCGTTTTGCTTCCAGTTCCCAACCCCATTTTTGGACCTGAAAGGCAACATAGAAGCCAATTCCTGTAGCAATTATGTCGAGGGGCTGTCGCAGTGAAATGCCCAGCAAAAGTCCTAACCCGCCAATGCCCCAGAAGGGCAGGGCCACCATTTGGCGGTTTTCCTCGACAAGCTTGCCGATAAAGTTTTGCGGCATTTCGGCCTCGATCGCATCGCGGACGGTTTTCTGCTCGGGGTAAGGAACCGCAAAGCTGAACTTGCGACGCAGCTTTTCAATTTTGCGAGCTTCGGTGCTGTACTCTGTCAGCTCATCCTCTGCCATGCGAATTAATTTTGCAGCTTTATCCATGCGTTTTGCGGTTCCCCAAACAGAGTTATGACACGCATATTATGATGACAGTGAAAGCTTAACTTTTGTAAATCATTTTGACTTCGGCTGTCAGACCTTCTACAGAAACTACTTGGCCTACCTGGTATTCCCTTGACGTCCTATGGCAGGGAAGTGAAGCAGATGTCCAGCGGGGGCTCCCCCACGACCAGCTTTCTCCTGCTTGGCAAATCTTGCTACTGGGAGATGGCTCGCCTACTCGACATTTACAGCTACTTACCCGCGATCGCACCGAGGTTGACGTTATTGATATGTCCCTCATCGGCATGGATTTGGATAATGCCCCGGAACTGATTCAGGCTGTGCCGGGTCCCCGGTTGCGACGTCAGGTCTGGCTGCGTACGGCTTCCGGCCAGCGCCTTGCCTATGCGACTTCCTGGTGGGAGGCCAGCCATGTGGACGAGTATTTACAGAATCGATCGCTGCCCATCTGGGCGAGTCTGGCCCGCCTTAGAACCGAGCTATATCGGGACGTTCAGGGTCTCTACTACGGCCATTCACAGCCGCTAGAGGCTGCTTTTGGTGAGTGCGGCCCCTTTTGGGGAAGACATTACCTGTTTTGGCACAAGGGTAAGCCGTTAACCCTTATTTACGAGGTGTTCTCCCCCTATCTCATGCGCTATCTCGGTCCTATGCAGTCGGCGCTCTGATTTACTGTTTGTCATGTCGGAGCAGAATCTGCAGCAGTGGATTGAACACTCGGTAGAACTTCCAGAGAGAGCCCAGTACTAGCAGCATAGAAAGTCCTCCCAGCATGGGTGAAGCTGCTGCAATCAGCAACACGCCCTAGGAGGCGAAATAGGATAAAGCCCATTTGCAAAGCATCCTGCTTTTTAGTTTTCATCTCCGTAAGTGCCGAAATTTTTACGGGAAATAACTCTCAAGCAGCAGCTTTATTAAAGATAGGTTCATGTTGTATTTCTGGAGATAGTCGCAAACCAGAATGCTCCGAACTAAAGTATCTTTTTGAAGTAAGTATTTCCCGAGCGTTTTCGGGTTGAATACTCTGGGCTGTTAACAATGTCGGATACTGCCTAGTCTGGGCTGATATCGTATTGGAAGAGACTGTGGCAACCACCTTGGCACGTGTCTGAGCTAGGTGAGCGGCCTGTGCCTGGGCTAACCAATCTTGAGCAGCCATCCGGCGACTGGGATTAGGAACAACTTTCTTGAGAATACTGGCGGCTTTGGCGAAGTTTCCTTGCGCGATTTGGTTGCGTCCTGCCGACAGCAACTCGTCACTCCAGTCATCTAACAGAGGCTGCACCGACTCCCACACATAGGTACTGGTATCAATTTGGCTGGCGATCGCGATCGCCTTGCCTCGAGTTTGCATCTCGCCCAAGGAGTAGAGATGAATCGCTTCATTTAGCAACCGTTGAGCCTGACGTTCGGCCTCAATCTGCTGCGACAGTTTGCGGGAAAGCCTGGTTTCAGACGGTTCGGTCGCCAGCGCTTGCAGGTGCCACAAAGATTTAAATGCCTGTGCCCAATCACGCTGCTGCAAAGCCTCTTGGCCGGCTTCGTAGCTGATCAGCTCGTGCAGTTTCTGCTCGCCCTGCATCTCTTCCAACAGCGATCGCGCATCGGTGTAGAGCGGACTGGCCGGTGGGATACGCTGAATCAATGTGATGGCTTCGGCCAACTGCCCTTCGGCCCGATGGTGCTGGGCCGTCAGCAGCACAGTTGCCGACCAGCTTCCTAACAATCCTTGCACTTCGTTATAAAGGGGATGACTCTGCCCCCAACTGCCCACCCAGTCGATCGCAGTCAAAATTTCCTCAGAGTCCCCAGTCGCGATCGCGGCTTGCAGGCAAGTAAGAGCATCGCGATCGGAAATTGCTTGGCGATCGGCTTTGCAGTCTACCTCGGCGGGCACACTCACTAGCGTCAAAAGTGCAACTAGGGCTGTGCCACCGGTCGCGCAGTATCCGGCAAACGCAAGCGCCATCCAGTTGCGAATGCCCCGGCCGACGCCTTGGGTAAATGCGCCATAAAGAACCGATAATCGCTTGGCAGGAATCTCTTCCAGAGGATGTTCTTCAGGCATTGGGAGAGAAACGGATTCGCTACTGGGTAGATCACAGCTACCGTCAGATGTAGCCGAGGACACATGCGGTGTGGACATGATGGAAAGAGGACAAAAATTAGCGCGGGACTTTGTCCTTCTTTCTCAGGAAAGGCGGTTGTATCCGTAAAAACCCTGAGATTTTTAACGGAAGTTTTTGGAGGTTTTTTAGGGGAAAAAGGAAAAAGGGGAAGGGGGAAGGGGAGTGGGAGGATAGGAGGGTGAAAGGGGAAGGGGGAGGCTTCGCTGCCACGTTTAACCGAATAGTGATGGAGTGATGGGGGTATGAATTCGGAATTCGGAAT
>JBCBJE010000437.1:0-5175 GCA_038523735.1 Cyanobacteria bacterium J06626_18
AAACCACCTCTTTCAGAACAGTCTCTGGTCCTGTTTCCGGACTCAGCATTCGCTCAACCAATTGGGGATCAGTGGGAGCCTCTGGGCGTATGGCATGAAATTCTAGACCTAAAGCCTCAACCTTCTTGCGATATTCCTCTGTTGTTGCCAGCACAATATCGTGACCACGATCGCGCAACCCTAAACTCAAAGCAATCATGGGATGCAAATCGCCCAGAGAACCCCATGTGGTCAGAATAATTCGGCTCACGCTTCTACCTCTTGCACAGCATCCTTCATCAATAAACTGAGCAGTCAAACTCGCTTCTATGAGGTCAATAAGACATCCATATTTTCTTGCATGTTATTGAGTTCGAGACCCAGTTCGCGCAGCTCGTCGGTTTGGCGATCGCTGCTGAGGTCGGCAGAGCGCAGTTTGTTCTGCAGCTGCTGTAGAACCCCACCCGCATCTACAATCAGGGTCGATAGGCTGACAACTTGAGCTTCTCGGGCATCTTCGCCTTGTTGGGCGAGTTCGATGTTGCGCTGCAGGCTGGCAACTAATCGGCTCCACTGGGCTTTGGCGGCTCCCGTACTCGTACGCTGTTTCTGTTCAGCCTCGCGGAGTTGCTTCTGCAGGTCATCGACTGCGAGGATGGCTCCTTTGCGATTCAACCGTTTGATCAGCTGCTCCAGCTTGGTCGGTAGATCCTGAATGTGGTCGCAGGCATACTGCACGATACCCAACAGCTCTACCTGATGAGTTTCCGTGAGTAGGTTGACGGACTCAGCCTTTAGACCAGTGGCTTGTTCGACTAACTGAGTCACTTGTTGCCGCGCTTGCTGTAGTTCCTTTTCTAGATTGGGATTATCGAGCCCTAAGGTTTCTGGTTCCCGGCTCTTGAGGACAGCGGCTCCGGCGGTGGCGATCGCCACCGCTCCCGGTAGAGCCACAAAACTGGGCAGGCGGGCAAAACGCACCCCAGCCACCAAGAATACCCCGCCTGCCAGAACCGCGAGAGGATAGGCTAAGGGATTAGCAAGTTTCACGAATGGGGTCTCCCGTTTAGAATTCCAGTTGAATATCTTGCATGAGACGAGCAATGGTATCGGGGTCGCCCTTGGCATAATAGCCCCCGGTTTGCTCCGCGATCGTGGTTAGCACATCGGGGTTAAAGTCCCCTTCGTTGCCATAGCCTACGGTAAAGAACGCAATCCGCTCATCAGTCGAAAAGTCGGTTTCTTTCAAGGCGGACAGGAGGCTGTCGAAGGCAAGGTCAGAGCCAGAGTCTTCGCCGTCCGTCAGCACCAGTACAGCATTAATCGCATTTTCGCGACGATTCTCCCGTAGCCAGTCACGCGCCTCCAGCGAGGCATCGTACAGGCGGGTGCCATCATCGGCCTGGAGATTGTTGATAAAGGCCAGTCCCCGCTCTTGCCCTTCCGGTGTCCCGTCTACCTGAACAGGGGTTTGAATGGTATCGTCGAACTCAATCAGAGCCACCTGATCGTTGGGGCCGAGTGTGTTGATGTACGTCTGCAGCGTATTTTGGACCGCTGGTAGCTTGTTGCCCCGCATCGATCCAGAAGAGTCCACCACAATGACCACGAGCGAAGGCTTTTTAGCAAAGTCGGACCAAGTTGTCAGCATCGCCTCGACGACAGCTGGCTCGGGTGGCCGGTAAGAGTCGTAGCTAGCCTGAGGATTGACCCCAAAGTCAGGTGTGAACTTGGTGCTCAGTTCTACACCAGGAGTACCGGGGCGTAGTCCTAACTCAGTTGCCAAGGCTTGGGTGCTGGGCTCCAGCAGGTAGTCCAGAAACTGTTCGGCAGCAGCCCGTTCGCGATCGTCCACCCATGGCGTGTTGAGCAAGATGCCGCGCATGTTGGATGTAAAGGTGGAGCTGGGATATACCGCTTGGTACCGGGGGGCTCCGGGATCAAGATGACTGTTGACCGAGATGACCGAAGACTCGTAGACTGACCCTACCGAGGCCCAGAAGGGACCGTTTTGCGCCATAGCTTTTGCCAACGAATTCGTCGAAACACCGTAGCGGGTGATTTTCTCCTGAATTTTCTGAATTTCGGCCTGGTTGGCGGTGACATCCTCAGCCGTCAAATCCTCAGGACGTTTGCCAGACACTGACGCAAATTGAGATACCAGGGTTTGCAATCCCGAGTTCGATCGCGTCGGCGCTGTATGAACGTAGTGAATTGCTTGGGCTGGACCTGCTGCATCTAGATCTTGATGGGTTTCGGCAGTGGTCAGGGCGACAAACAAATCATCGACCGACTGGATACTCGGTGCCAAATCCTCCCGCGTCATGAACACCATCGGGCTGTAAGCCATCAGGGGCGCATCGGTAATCTGAGGGACATAGCCCTGTCCGGGAAACAACTGCTCCATTTGGTAAATCAGCTGTCCGTGGTAAATTTCGCCGTCTACCGAGATGAGGCTGGGTAAGCCCGGATCATTCTCAGCGAGCGTTCCCGACTGTAGCTGCTGAGCATGGGTCAGGACTTGATTCACGACGTCGCCACTCCCCGCTGCATCACACGCTATGTAAAACGCTTCGCCACTTTCTAATTGAGGACTTTGAGCGTTGAATTGTTCAGCTGCTTCGTCACAAAAATCGCGGAGGGCGCTCCCAAACAAAACGTTGACTTCAAAACCGCTGTAGTTGCTGGC
The DNA here is from genome assembly GCA_038523735.1 of Cyanobacteria bacterium J06626_18. Taxonomy (GTDB): domain Bacteria; phylum Cyanobacteriota; class Cyanobacteriia; order Phormidesmidales; family Phormidesmidaceae; genus SIO1E4. Next base: position 2,669 of record JBCBJE010000437.1, read on the forward strand.
AGGATCATCGGCGGTAGTCCCGCCAGTTCCAGAGGATCCCCCCGTGCAGGCTGCTAACCCCATCAGGGCTAAGACAGCCATGGACTGTTTGAACAGGCGATCGCAGGATGTCTTCATAAGTGCTTCGTGGAGGTATTTGATCAAGCAATCGAAAAGCGTTGTCGAGCGCTCAAGCGAATTAACCGCTTTATGGACTCAGAGTCCCAGTTGAAAAGCGTGAATCCTACACAACTCAGTGATGGGTAGCGCCATTGGTGACGCCAAAAGTCAGTGTCTGAGTACCCAGGCAATCGTGATACTGATCACACTCACAACTACAGTAGGCGTAGCTTGGATTACGGACGGATTTTCATATGATTGCATTATGACGAGTGTATTGCCCGCCCGGCATTACTTACTCAATCAACCGAGACAATTCTGTGCTGCCGACTTCCAACCATCCTAGTTGCTGTAGCTGATCGGATGAGGGGGTGATCGCGGATGCTGGATTGATTAATCGCTGAAAGCTTTGCCACAGTAAAGATATAGCTCCCACCGCAATCATCAACGCCACTGCCGTCCCGATCAGCGTATCGGCCCATGTCCACTGCAGAAAGACCACTGCGATCGCGGCCAGAATTGCCCCGACGGAACCCAAAAGATCTGCCACGACATGCAGAAAAACGCCCCGTAGGTTCAGGTCATCCTGCAGGTCACCATGCAGCCAGTACAGATTCAATCCATTAATCAGCAGTCCTAACACCGCCGTGATCAGCATCGGCAAGCTCAAGATCTCAGTGGGCTGTCCGTGCAGGTGAGATAGGGCTTCGCACCCAATCCAGAGCGCCATGGCTAGCAGCGCTAGTCCATTGATGAGTGCCGCCAGCAACTCGTAGCGATGATTGCTGTGGAGAACAGACTGCGATCGCCGCGCTGCCCAGGTCGCGGTCAAAGCAATCCCAATCGCCAACCCATCCGCCAACATGTGTCCCGAGTCAGCCCGCAACGTCAAGCTATGACTCACCAGGCCCACCCACAGCTCCACCCCTGCAAATACAGTCACACTCACCATTACTAACAACAGCCACCGCATCTTCAATGCGGGTAGCGAACAGGATGAGCACTGGACATCAAGAATTCTCACGACCACCGTTTGAATGAAAATCTGGATTCAAGGATAGCTTAACGCTGTGAAATGAGGTTCAGCCTAGAATTCGGAGAGTTAGCCTAGCGAAAGACAGGAGGCGGAAGACGTAATGAACCCCTTTCCATGAAAGGCTTTTGATTGTCTAAGTGCCTCAACGCCAGTAGCGATAGCTATAAGTAATTCCTAGAGAAAGCCTGGTAACCCGGATGGCTTCTGCACCATATCGTACTCGCTGAAAGCTGCTACCTAGCAGCCTGCCTCAGCTAGTCAAAAAATTCAGGGAATACAAAATGAGTTCTAGCCCAGAGAGAGATAAGGCTTTTTCGAGACCTGCAACAAGCCATCTACGATAGTGATTTGCCCAGAGTTCGTGAACTGATCGATTGTGGGGTAAACATCAACCTCCCTTCTTTCCAGGTCAGACATTTCTGAGAAATCCAAAAGTGCTTCGGCCAAGGACTCTAGCGACGTAAGCGATAATCCTTCAATTTGAGAATTGATCGATTCAGACAGCGCCCCTACCCATCAGGGAAGTAAGCATGTGATCTAATGATCTGGCTTCTTCTTCCTTTCCTTAGACGATGCCGCGCTTCATCCAGGTGGTGACAATCGCCATGATCTCCTCCCCTTCACTTGTGTTTATGTCATTGAGAAAGGGGGCGTTCGCGTAGCAATGCACCCTATATCCATCACTCCATCACCCCATCACCCTTCCACGCCTCTACTCCCCCCAACACTCCCAACTCCAAGCACCCCGACAGCGCCAGATGATACACTGTCATCTGCTCCTTATCTAAGCGAATGGCTCTTATGCCCAAGCGGGTTTTATTCATCAGTAATGGTCACGGTGAAGACAACCACTCAGCCCATGTGATTCGCACGTTGAGGGAGATTGCCCCTGCCATTGAGATTGCAGCGATTCCAATTGTGGGTGAAGGCAATGCCTATCGTCGTTTGGGGATTCCAATTCTGGGGCCAACACAAATACTGCCATCGGGTGGATTCACCTACGGCAATCGCTGGCTGCTGCTACGCGATATTCAGGCGGGATTGCTGGGTCTGACGCTACGACAGTTGCGGACGGTCCGTCACCATGCCCCGCAATACGATCTGGTGCATGCCACAGGAGACTCGGTCGGCCAAAGTTTTGCCTACCTGAGTGGGCGTCCCTTTATCTCCTTTATTTCTTGTCTGTCGGCACTGTATGAAGGGCATCTGCAGACGGACTTTGTCATGCGATTTGTTGTGCGATCGCACCGCTGCCGCGCGATCGTTACGCGCGACCCTTACACCGCTAAGGATTTGACTAAACAGGGCTTTGCGAAGGTCCACTTCGGCGGCATTCCGTCTTTGGATTGGTTGGTGCCTGAGGGGAAAGACA
>JBCBJE010000438.1:0-5171 GCA_038523735.1 Cyanobacteria bacterium J06626_18
AATACTGTCCTGACCCAGGGTTGGCCCCACGGTGCGCGTCTCTGCCACCTCTACAGGTAACGGCAGGGCTCCTCCCCGGAGCTGAATTGCCAGCTCCGTAGCCGAATCAACGTCAAAGCCACCTGAGATGCTCGCTTCGCCGCCGGCAATCCCCGTCTCCGCGTACCGCACGTCTACCGTTGGGGCACTAATCAAGCGGTTATCCAAAAAGATGCCAATGCTACGACCCGTTCCCGCAACGATGCGGCTGATTTCAGCAAAGTTTTCGGCTCCTTGAGCATCAAACCGGAGTTGAACCTCCCAAGCAGAGCTATTACCGATAGGCTGAGCAATGGCATTGGTAAGACTCTCGCCTGTCACCAGTGCCGGTTCAAACAGGGCGACAACGGCTTCGGTGCTCTCACGAACCTTCTCTTGAGCCACCGCAATCTGTTCGTCCAAGTCTTCTGGCACTGCTGCCTCACTGGAAGCGGTTTCCTCAGAAGCAGCTTCCGAGTCCCCAGTATCGGTCTGAAACGTGGCTGAAGCCGCTTCTCGCTGCAGTTGGAGTTCGATGAGTTCGACTTGGTGGCCCTGCAAAACTTGGCTCTCGGTTCGCAATTGCTCCTCCGTGCCCTGTCGCTGAGACCGGAATTCCAACTGTGCGGTCTCGCCCAAAACGCGCCTAGCCTGCTCGGGGTCACTCACACCTGGCAACTCGACCAACAGCTGATTTTGCCCCAACAGCTGTACCGAAGTCTCAGATACCCCCAGCTCGTTGACGCGGCCAGAAATCACGCTCTGGACAGCTTCCATATCCTGATTGGAAATGTTGGGGATTTTCTCGGTAGGCTGCACCTGCAGCGTTAGCTGGGTACCTCCCCGCAAATCAAGCCCCAGTTGGGTCGGTAGCTGGGTGATGACGACGATCGCGGCGATCGCCAGCCCCAATATTGTCGCTATGAGTAACCGTTGCCTTGCCATCATGATCTCAAACCCGCACGCTAGTATACCGTTGTAAAAATAAAGCTGCTAGAGAGCCTAAAGCGTCTGCGTAGAGACCGCTCGCGGCACTACCCTCTGGCGCATCCAGATTGCCGAATCGAATTTCCAAGACTTCTACCGGCAAAGGCAGGGCTCCACTCCGAAGTTGAATCGCTAAATCATTAGCAGACTCGGCACTAAAACCACCCGAAATAACAGCACTACCGCCTGTAATCCCTGTTTCAGCGTACGCTACATTGACAGTTGGAGCACTGATGAGACGACCATCGACAAAGATGCCAATGGCAAGCCCTGTGCCGGCCACGTCGCGCGTAAGCTGTGCAAATTGGTCAGTGCCTTCCGCGTCGAACTCAATGGCAATTTCCCACATACCGCTACCGGAGGATTCCTGAGCCTGTGCATCGGTGAGTCTTGTCCCAGTAATACTAGCCGGAGCAAACAGCTCAGCGATCGCGGTATTGCTATCAGCGATCGCCTCTTGAGCAGCCGCGATTTGCTCGTTGGAAGCGGCATTCGTAGCCACTTCAGAATTTGGGGTACTCTCTGGCGGTACTTGATTTTCCAACAGAGCTGCCAGCTCCAACTCATGCTGCTGAAGCAGTTGCATTTCAACCCTCAACGGCTCTTCAGTAACCGGTTCCTGAGCGCGAAATTCTAGCTGTGCCGTTGCGGTCAAGAGTCGCTCGATTTGAGCGGGCTCTATCGCGCCAGGAATCTGCACCTGGAGCTGATTTTGCGCTAGCGGTTCAACTGAGGCCCGCAAGCCACCCAACGCCTTGGCTCGCCGATCAATCACTTGCTGAACCGCTTCCATGTCCTGTTCAGTGATTGTGGAAACTGCTTCAGTCGGCTGAACCTGGAGAATCACCTGGGTGCGCCCTTGGGGATTTAGCGCTAGCGACAGGTCCGAAAGGGCAACTGTGCCGACCGTAGCAATTGCCACCACAGCCAGGAATCCCAGCAGTGCCAGCCCCAGTAGCCCGAGTCTCCGCATTCTCCTAATGCTCCTAGACTTGTAGCGCCATCATTTTTTCGACGGCTTCCTCAATCTTCTGAGGCTGGACAATCGTGAGACTCTCCAGCTTGCCATTGTAAGGCGTGGGAATGTCTTGGGAAGACAGACGCAGCACTGGCGCATCGAGTTCATCGAAAAAGCGATCGTTAATAGCAGCGATAATCTCAGCTCCCACGCCAGCCGTCCGCATGCACTCCTCTACTACAATGACGCGGTGCGTCTTCCGAACAGAGGCACCGATCGTCTCAAAGTCCAGAGGCTTGAGCGAAATAAGATCGATAATCTCGGGATCGAAGCCTTTCTTCTCCAGATTTTTCGTCGCTTGGACAACGTGATGGCGCATCCGGGAGTAGGTGAGGATCGTGACATCTTTACCAGGGCGTACCACCTCGGCCTTGTCTAGCGGCATCAGATATTCATGCTCTGGCAAGTTCTCTTTGAGGTTGTAAAGCAAGACGTGCTCAAAAAACAATACTGGGTTGTCATCGCGAATGGCTGATTTGAGCAATCCCTTCGCGTTGTAAGGCGTCGAGCAGGCCACAATCTTAAGGCCCGGCACTGCCTGGAAGTAAGCTTCCAAACGCTGGGAATGTTCGGCTCCTAGTTGCCGACCCACACCGCCCGGCCCCCGAATCACCATAGGAATCTTGTAGTTGCCGCCTGAGGTGTAGCGCAGCATACCGGCATTGTTAGCAATCTGGTTAAAGGCCAGTAGTAAGAAGCCCATATTCATCCCTTCAATGATGGGACGGAGCCCCGTCATGGCCGCACCGACTGCCATGCCGGTAAAGCTGTTTTCCGCAATCGGGGTATCGAGCACGCGCAACTCGCCGTATTTATCGTAAAGTCCTTTGGTGACTTTGTAAGAGCCCCCGTAGTGGCCCACATCTTCGCCTAAGACAAAGACGGTGTTATCACGTCCCATTTCTTCATCGACAGCTTCGCGGAGGGCATTGAACAAAAGGGTTTCAGCCATGGATTTTGCAATGAGTAATTCAACGAAAGGGTGCAGTTTTAGGGTCGCAATCGAACTAAACAGAAGCTAGAAACGGCAGTGAGGTGCCTAATCTTCAGCAAAGACATAACGATAAAGATCACTAGGATCAGGTTCAGGACTGGCTTCGGCAAATTCCACGGACTCATCGACGATCGCTTGAATTTTGTCGCGGATTGCCTTCAAGTCGGCTGCTTGAGCCAGATTTTGCTCTAGCAGATACGCTTCAAAGCGCTTCAGCGGATCTCGCGACAGCCACTCCTCCTTCTCGTCTTTGGACCGGAGCTCATCCGGATCGGCCAAAGAGTGGCCTCGAAAACGGTAGGTCAGACACTCGATCAAGGTGGGACCTTCCCCAGCCCGAGCCCGCCTGACAGCCTCCTGAGCAGTGGCGTGAACCGCCAAGACATCCATACCATCTACTTCAATCCCTGGCATGCCAAACACGCTGGCCTTCTTGTAGATTTCGGTCTGTGAACTGGCGCGCTCGTGGGCCATGCCAATCGCCCATTTGTTGTTTTCCACAACAAAAAGAATCGGTAGCTTCCACAGCGCAGCCATGTTCAGACATTCAAAAAACTGACCGTTATTGGTCGTCCCATCGCCAAAGAAGCAGGCCGTCACTTGGTCTGCCCCCGCGTCACCTAAAGCATCGCGACGATAGCGCGACTGAAACGCCGCCCCCAAGGCAACCGGAATACCTTCACCGATAAAGGCAAACCCGCCCAACAGGTTATGCTCGGCTGAGAACAAATGCATGGAACCGCCGCGCCCCTTGCTACACCCCGTTTCTTTGCCAAACAGCTCGGCCATCACATTTTTAGCCGGGACACCTACGCTCAGCGCATGGACGTGATCCCGATAGGTGCTGCAGACGTAGTCATCCGACCGCATGGCCTTAATCACGCCCGTTGAGACCGCTTCCTGACCGTTGTAAAGGTGAACGAAACCAAACATGCGACCGCGATAATACATCTCGGCGCACTTATCTTCGAAGTAACGGCCAAGTACCATATCTTTATAGAGGCGCAGTCCCTCCTCCTGGGTTACGGCGGCATCGGGTGCATGAAATACAGGGAGGGTCCGTTCCTGAGCCATAGATTTGACGTGTCCTTGCAGCAGATCAACTTTACACAATTTAGATTTAATTAATTCTAAACCCGGATGTCTCCCATACATAGAAGGAAACATCCCGACAAAGAGTTTAAGGAAGCTGAAATTAATCGGTTAGGAACGGGGTAACCGACTTATGATGAGGAACGTTTTACCATCAGGCCACGATGGTTTTTGGCGGATTGAGAGACACAGGACGGTGGGATTTAGGATCGAGTACTAAACTTTACCGCTTCCTGGACAAGGAATTTGGGGACTAGACAGCAGTGCGTATTCCACTGGACTATTACCGCATATTGGGACTGCCGATTCAAGCAACGGCAGAACAGTTGAAGCAGGCACATCGCGATCGCACCCTGCAGTTGCCGCGACGCGAGTATTCCGAAAGTGCGATCGAAGCTCGAAAATCCTTAATTGACGAAGCCTACAGTCTGCTATCCGACGCTGAAAGACGGCAAGTTTACGATAAGCAGTTCTTCAACCGCGGCCACGCTGTGGATGTTGCTGTGGGAACGACCAAACCCTCCGATCCAGGAAGCAATGTGGGCGAGGAAACGCTGCGGGCGATCGCTTCGGATGCTCCTCCCGCAACCACGGCGACCGAACCCTACACCCCCAAGATTGAAATTGATGACACTCAGTTTGTCGGCGCTCTGCTGATCCTGCTAGAGCTGGGCGAATACGAATTGGTCATCCGATTGGGTCGTCCATTTTTAATCGGCGGCAACACCGGCTTAGAAAACGGGCGGCATGGCAACGCCAAACCAATGCTCGCGGACATTGTGCTGACCCTGGCACTTGCCTGTCTAGAGTTAGGTCGCGAACAGTGGCAGCAAAGCCAGTATGAGAACGCTGCCGAGTCCCTAGAAACGGGGCAAGAACTGCTCTTGCGGGAAAATGTATTTCCCGGCATTCGCGCTGAGCTGCAGTCCGACCTGTATAAACTGCGCCCCTACCGCATTTTGGAGCTAGTGGCCCGACCACTGGAGCAAGCAGCGGAGCGGCGGCAGGGGATTCAGCTCTTGAAAGCAATGCTGCACGATCGCGGCGGCATTGATGGCGCCG
>JBCBJE010000439.1:0-5166 GCA_038523735.1 Cyanobacteria bacterium J06626_18
AAGAAACCGAAGTCATCTGGCAACGTGATCTGTCGGCAGACCTAGACCGTCTGCTTCCAAGAGGCAAACCAAACGGTCAATACTGTAATGCCCACGCAGACGGTCTAGGTCTGCCGACAGATCACGTTGCCAGATGACTTCGGTTTCTTCGTCCTGCTTGCCAGGCGCCATTGTCATACCAATTTGCCCGGGCTGCTGCAGACGATCGCGGGTCAAAAAATCCACCACGATGGGGTCAGACGCGGACGTTCGAGTCGGTTTCATATTTTGGTGTTTAGTACGGAAGCGGAGGGATTCGAACCCTCGAGAGAACTTACGTCCCCTACCTCCTTAGCAGGGAGGCGCTTTCAACCTCTCAGCCACGCTTCCTTGTGAGGTTTCAGCACTTTAATGTTTGGCTATTATAGCCCTCGCCTTCCCCGAAAGTAACCCTTTTGGCGAAGCTTATTCAAAAAGCTTAAGGAAATTATGGGCTATTGCTCGACGAGAGCTTCGGCGTGGTGGGCGATATGGTCTCCCATGAACGAGGCAATAAAGTAGTAGCTGTGGTCGTATCCAGGCTGCAGTCTGAGACTAAGGGGATGATTCGCAGCGCGGCAAGCTTCAGCAAACCGAGAGGGTTGTAATTGCTCAATTAAAAACGAGTCGGCTTCGCCCTGATCAATCAAAATCGGCAACCGCTCGGCAGCCTCTGCTACTAAATGAGTCGGGTCATAGGCCAGCCAGTCGTTTACATTGTTGCCGAGGTAATTGCTAAAGGCTTTCTTACCCCAAGGCACTTGTGCAGGCGCGACGATGGGTGCAAATGCAGAGACACTCTTAAAGCGGCCCGGATTGCGCAACGCAATCATCAATGCCCCATACCCCCCCATCGAGTGGCCCATGATGCTCTGGTGGGTGGCTTTGATGGGAAAGTTGGCGGCGATCGCCCCAGGCAGCTCACTCACCACGTAGTCATACATGCGATAGTGCTTGGCCCACGGAAGTTGGGTCGCATTCACATAAAATCCAGCTCCGGTCCCAAAATCCCAGCTATCGTCTTCGCCAGGAAGATGACATCCCCGTGGACTGGTATCGGGTGCAACGAGAATCAACCCTGCCCGTGCAGCGTACTGCTGGGCTCCAGCTTTGGTAATAAAGTTCTGCTCAGTGCAGGTAAGGCCACTCAGCCAGTAAATCACCGGGCAGGCTTTGGTTTCAGCCTGTGGCGGCAAATAGACCGCAAAATTTATCTCACAATCCAGCACGGTGGACTGATGGTGATAAACATTCTGCCACCCGCCAAAGGAGCGCTGATGGGTGGTGAGTTTCAACACATCGGGGGTTTGTGTCATGTTAAGTAGATGTCGTAAGGGGCCTGATTCTAGTGGAGACGCGATTAATCGCGTCTCCACTTCCAACAACCCAATTAACCATAGACCACGATCGCGCGAATGCTCTTCCCTTCATGCATCAGGTCGAAGGCGGTATTAATGTCTGCCAATGGCAGGGTTTGAGTAATCAGTGGATCAATCTTGATCTCGTCAGCCAGGTAGCGCTCGACGTAGCCGGGGAGCTGCGATCGCCCCTTCACACCGCCAAAGGCACTACCGCGCCAAACTCGACCCGTCACAAGCTGAAAGGGACGCGTACTGATCTCCTCACCACTGCCCGCCACGCCAATGATGGTCGCTTCACCCCAGCCTTTGTGACAACACTCCAGAGCCGCCCGCATTAGATTAACGTTGCCAACACATTCAAAGCTGTAGTCAGCCCCACCGTCCGTCAGCTCCACAATGACCTGCTGAATCGGAGCATCGTAATCCTTGGGATTGACGCAGTCCGTTGCGCCTAACTGTTTGGCAAGTTCAAACTTATCTGGATTGATATCCACCGCGATGATGCGATCAGCCTTGGCCATCACAGCTCCTTGCACCACGCTCAGGCCCACGCCCCCTAAACCAAACACCACCACGGTTGAGCCGGGTTCAACTTTAGCTGTGTTGAGTACCGCACCGATCCCCGTTGTGATGCCACATCCGAGCAGGCAAACCTTTTCGAGGGGAGCCGCTGAGTTGATTTTCGCCAGCGCAATCGCAGGGACGACCGTGTACTCGCTGAAGGTACTGGTGCCCATGTAGTGATAGAGAGTTTCGCCGTTTTTGCTAAAGCGGCTGGTACCATCGGGCATCAATCCTTTACCCTGAGTTCCGCGAATGGCCTGACATAAGTTGGTCTTACCCGAAAGGCAAAATTTGCAAGCCTGACATTCGGGCACATACAGCGGAATCACATGGTCGCCAGGTTGCACAGTGGTGACCTCTGGACCTACCGCTTCGACAATGCCACCCCCTTCGTGTCCCAAAATGGAGGGGAAAATACCCTCAGGATCTTTGCCCGACAGGGTATACGCATCGGTATGGCAGACTCCCGTAGCCACAATACGGACCAAAACTTCGCCTGCTTTGGGTCCAGCGAGGTCAACTTCCTCAATCTCTAACGGTTTGCCCGCTTCCCACGCGATCGCGGCTCGTGTCTTCATTGGCAGCCCCCATCATTAGGTCGATACGCCACGCTAGCACTGAAAACCGGCAGTGATCGCGCCCCTACAAGTTTTCTCAAGAATCTACGAGTTTTGAATTCGGAATTCGGAAGTGCATAGATGACGGCGTATAAACCGTAGGAGCTGGTTTAACCAATGTTTATTAGGAAATCCTGTTTCTTGCGCTCAAAATCTGCCCTAACTGTCGCAAAAAAAATAGAGTTTAAGGAGAAAGGTGCGGGGTGATAGGGGAAGGGGATTGACCATTTATTCGGGGACCGAACGGACAGTTCCTCGGCAGCCCCCTGCAAAGCCGTAGCAAAGGCATTGAGAGCTTTCGCACAGCGCAAATCATTACCTGCCACAGCCAGAAGCCCGCAATCAGTTCCTTGGTTTCGGTAAATGGCCCATCTTTGAGTGAAGAAAAACTCCCGTTGCCAAATCGGATGTAGTTTAGAGCTACTGCTCTTAAGCCTGCTCCAAGGCATTAATATCAAGTTTGACCATTGTGAGCATGGCCTCCATAACGCGCTTCGATTTGACAGCGTCACTGCTGTGCAGCAGCTCACCTAATCGGGTAGGAATAATCTGCCAAGAAACCCCATATTTATCCTGAAGCCAGCCACATTGTTGCGTTTCGCCACCATCAGCGAGTTTATCCCACAGCTCATCCACTTCCTGCTGCGAATTGCAGTTTACAAAAAATGAAATCGCAGGTGAGATTTTATAATGCGGGCCACCATTTAGCGCTATGAAATCCTGTCCGTTGAGCTGAAATTCTACGGTCATGACAGTGCCTGCTGGGCCAGGCGAACCTTCTGGATAACGCCTTATAGTGACAATCTTTGAGTTCTTGAAAATGGAGATGTAGAAATTAGCTGCCTCTTCAGCGGTATTGTCAAACCACAAAAACGGCGTAATTTTTTGCATGCTGTGTTCCTCAAAGACGAACTTCGTTCTCCTAGTTCTCTGATGGCAAGCCCGATAGTTCCAGTAGCGGTCGAATTTCGACGGTGCCTTTAAGGGCTCCGGGAATCCGGCCCGCGATCGCGATCGCCTCATCCAAATCCTTGGCATTAATTAGAAAATAGCCACCAAGCTGTTCATAGGTTTCCGCAAACGGACCATCCGTTACCAGGCGTTTGCCGCCGCGAACGCGAACACTTGTCGCCATCGCAACCGGTTGCAGCGGCGTAGCTCCTAAGTATTGACCGTCCGCTTTTAGCTGGTGGGTGAGTTGCACGGACTCGGCAAAGCACTGTTCCTGCTCGTGCTCAGTCCAAGCGTTTTCGTCATTGTCAATGAGCAACATGTATTTCATGATTCGTCTTCCTGAAGTTTCAAATGCATATGCGGACAATTGCTCCCGCATACCAACCCCTCTCCCTCCACTGCTTCCCCTTGCCTCATTGGGAATGATTCTCTGCTGAGAGGAGATCGTGTTGACGTTGCAAGGGGCAGTTGCTCTCCGTTTCGGTGAGGGCGGTAAGGCGAAGATGCGGGGCTGATGCTGAAGGGTTGACTTGGTGGCATTTCGCTGCCCCCAAACCCCCTCGACCAGGACGTGCCGCCGTCCTAGACCTCACGGAAGTGAGCGGTTGGTGAAGTGGATGAACCGGTTGGGTTCAGCTTCATCTTGGTTGAGGCATTCAAGGTGCCACCGAAGGTTAATAGAAATGGCAGCTGCCTGAGGTGTTTTCTCTGTCGAATGAATCATCCTTACCCTTGCCCTTTCCGCCCTTACTTTCGATGCCCTCAGCCATAGGTCGGTTTCTGCGGCCAGCCGGGAGGCGAATCCTCAAAGTCTTCCTGGCGTCCGTAGGGCGTTATATCAAGGAGACGATAAGTATCGGTAAGTGCTTCACAGCCACGTGCATAGGTTGAGTAAGTGTGAAAGATCGCGTTGTCAATGCGGAAGAATACGCTCATGCCATGCCTTTCTCCTTTGATAGAAACCGGACGATAGTTGTACTGAGCTGGCGTGACTGATTCGTCCAGGGTGACGTGGAAGTCGTAGTTGAAGTCGCTGTTCAAAGAGGAGACCCAGGGCAGGTTCCATCCCTGCTGGGCTTTGCACTGTTCAAGCTTCGCTAACGGCGCGCGTGAAATGAGCACAAGTGTCGTGTCGCGCTCGTTCAACATTGACAGGTCGCTTAGGGCATTGACGAAACCTGTACAGCCCGAACAGCCTTTATCCCAATCAGGGGCGAACATGAAGTGATAAACGAGCAGTTGACGGCGACCTTCAAATAGATCAAGCAGATTCGTTTTGCCGTCGGATCCCTCGAAGCTATACTCCTTTTCCAATGTGACCATTGGTAGCTGCCGCCGCTTGGCGTTTACCCGGTCGAGGTGTTTAGTGAGTTCCTTTTCTTCAGCCAGCAGTGCTCGGCGCTCAGCGAGCCAGGCTTCTTTCGTTACGATTTGCGGATGCGCTAGGGTGTCGGTTGTCATGACAATTTCTCCGTATATCAAAAGGCGGAAGGCAGAAGGCAGAAGCGATTATCGGCGTTGCATAATTAAAAGATGAATTAGGGTGATCAGCGATGCATTGTCCGGAATGTGGAGCCACTCACATCCGTAAGAACGGCAAGAGGAAAGGTAAGCAAAATCACATCTGCGTAGCCTGTGGTCGTCAGTTTATC
>JBCBJE010000440.1:0-5155 GCA_038523735.1 Cyanobacteria bacterium J06626_18
CTGGAGTGTTTGAGACATGACTGCGCTTTAGGAGATAGTTTTGCTAAGCTCCCATTATGGTAGCTACGAAGTTAACTGTCTCCATATCAACTTTTACACACGCTCTGAGTAGATGGCTGAAAATAAAGAACGCTGTGGTTATTGTGAGGCTGATTGCTGGAGAGTGAGGGTTTCCAGTATTTGGAATCCGATCGCGTCTACCGAGTGTTGACTCAAGAGGCTGCCCAAGTCATCGCCATAGTTGGACAGGACGACGACGCCAGTTTGAGTCGCGGGGATAAACCCACAAAATGACCGATAGCCGCCGGTGCCGCCGTTGTGCCAGTGGACATGTTGGTCAATCTTTGGCAGGTAGTCGATGAGCCAGCCGAGGCCAATGCCTTGAGGCTGTCGTTCAACTGGGGGTTTGCCTTGCAGAAGACTCAGTAGGCGGAAGCCGCCGAGTTTGGCCAGTAGTTTAGTGATGCCTGTGGGGGAAGCGAAGGTTTTGGATTGCAGGGGGTGGGTAGCTGTGATCGCGCGTCCCAACGGCGTTGATGTGGCTTGCAGATTGGCCCTCAAAAACTTCAGCAGGTCATTGACTGTAGATCGTAGAGCTCCGGCTCCCGCTAGCGTCGGCACATCCCAGTTTTTGACGGGTTTGTTGTCTGGCGAGTGTCCGATCGCGAGGCGGGCTGTTTGTGCATCACTCAATGCAACTCGCGTATCGGTTAGCCCTAAAGGATAGCAGATGGAACTGAGCACAGCTTTTTCATAGGACTGCCCTAATTGATCGGCCAAGATATTGCCCAAAATGCCCGCGCCCAAGTTCGAGTAGCTGATAGTACCGGTTGTTCTACCCGGCGTTCCGTTATGGCTTTGTAGGTAAGTGTGTAAATCTTCCCGCGTGTAGGCAGCATAGGGATTCTGTGGATCTGCTTTGATGGCTTTATGAATATTGGCAGGCAGTCGAGGGAGTCCTGAGGTGTGGGTTGCCAGGGTTCCTAATGTGATGGTGTCGGGCAGTTGTCGATACGCAGGAGCCAGCTGATTGATGGGGGTGGTCAGCTTCAGTTCCTGACGTTCCACCAAAAGCGATAGCAGCGTCGCCGTAAATACCTTGGTCAGCGACCCAATTTCAAACAGGATATCGCCGTCGGATATCGCCGACCAATGGCTCATCGGTCCAAAGCCCTCGATCCAGTCGTCATCGCCCTGAATGACGCCGACCACTAAGGCCAGCGATTCCTTCTGAACAATAAAAGGGGCCACGATCGCTTCGATGTCAGCGATCTGGAGGGGTTTGGGGAGAGTTGTGTTGGGCATGGGGGAGAGGGTAGAAGGGCTACGGTGTACACACATCTCAGGTTGGAGCGGTAAGGCGACGATTCCGGTGATGTGAGGGAGGCTCTGCTTGAGGACATTTCGCTGTCCTCAAACTCCCGTCGACTAGGACGTTCCGTCGTCCTAGAACCTCCCGAAAGGGGCGAGCTGGTGTGGTTAACCACAGTGTTGCATTGGGGGTTGGATTCGCCGCCGGAGGCCGATTGTACAAACACCCCTAGCTTTGCCGGAATTCAATCCTGCAGGGACTTGAGCTAGGGGTTGGAGAATTGATGCTCCGGCGGCAGTATGGGTTAGACGAAGACTTGTGTATACACCGTAGACCCATCCACCCATCCACCCGTCCACCCATCCACCTTCCCGACCCAAAGATTGGACTCTGACCGATGGCTAGTCCAACTTTGGCGCAAAGAGTTCCTGGCCGAGCTGATAGAGGGTGAAGCCGCTGACGGTGCCTTCTGGTGAAACCTCAAATTGGATGGAGATATCATCGCTTGGGGCGAAGAATTCGGTTTCGGAGGTGGGGTATAGGGTGAAGGCTTCTTGGTCCGTGGCCTGAGCGACAAGCTGTTCATCTTCTACCCGGATGTCGACCTGCATCTCTGGCAGAAGTTGGTAGGTGCCCACGTAACGGCTGTACACAGCGGGATCGATGTCAGCAACGTCTGGTTCGTCGGGTGTGTTTGCTGTGACGGTATCGACATCCACCGTCAGGGCTGCCAGTTGGGCTTCAATCGCAGGGGACATTTCAGCTTGGTAGCGTCCACCCAAATGTTCGGCAAAGAAGCGTTCCAAGGCTGCCATGCTGGCTAGAAGATTGTTTTCCTTGATGAAGCCATGTCCCTCATCGGGGGCAACGAGATATTCCACGGGCTGATTGAGTTCGCGCAGGGCAACGACAATTTGGTCGGACTCTGCCTGCTTCACCCGAGGATCGTTTGCGCCCTGAATCACCAGCAGGGGAGCCTGGATTTGGTCGGCAAAAAACAGAGGGGACTGCGCTTCGAGGCGTGCGCGATCGCTAGGATTCTCCGGATCGCCCATACGTTGGGTAAAGGTGGCCCGGATCGGAGCCCAGTAGGCAGGAATTGAATCCAGCAGCGTGATCAGGTTGGAGGGACCCACAAAGGAAGCGCCAGCCGCATATCGTTCGGGGGTAAAAGCTAAGCCTGCAAGAGTTGCGTAGCCACCATAGGACGCACCAAAAATGCCGATGCGCTCGGGGTCAGCAATGCCTTCGTCAATGAGATATTGCACGCCGTCTGTGATGTCGTGCTGCATCGCGCCCGTGCCCCACTCGTAATTGCCCGCATTGAGGAAGTCCTTGCCGTAGCCAGTAGAGCCCCGAAAGTTGGGCTGGAACACCGCATAGCCACGATTGGCCAGAAATTGAGCGAAGGGATTATAACCCCAGACATCGCGTGCCCACGGTCCCCCATGAGGGATGATGATGACGGGTAGATTTTCGGGAGCGGCGCCGGGGGGCAGGGTGAGGTAAGCCGGAATTTCGAGCCCGTCGCGGGCAGTGTAGCGAACAGGCTCCATCGTCGCCAGAGCATCGCTGGATAGCTCGGGGCGATAATCGTAGAGCTTTTCCAGGGTTTGGGTGCTGCGATCAAACAGGTACATTGAACCTGGATTCACGTCACTTTGGACGCCTATGAGCGCTAACTGATCATCTTGGGTGAGTGACGTAAGGGAAAGTTCATCATTGGGGAATTGTTGCTGGAGAAAAGCAACATCGGCAGCGAATTGATCTTCTTGGGGATAGATCCGGACGCGATCGCCGACATAAGCAGTCGCAATCAGTTCATCGGTGGCTTCTGAGAATACAGCACCGCCAAAGTCCACTTGATTTTCCGGATCCGCTTCGACTAATTGGCTCTGGCCTGTAGCCAAATCAAGTAGTTCTAGCTGAATCAGATCCTGGTTGCGGTTAGTCATTAGATAGACCTGCTGACCATCAGGATGAAAGTGAATGGGGTAACAGGTTTCCTCAATCGCGCAGGTATAAATGGGCGTCAGGGCACCGTTTTGGATGACCAGAGTCTCGTTGCCGCCTTCTAGGGTCTGGCGATAAGCTACACGCACCGTACCTTCAGAATCCGCCATCCAACCAGCAACGTTTTCATCATTTTCATAAATGAGCGTGCGTTCACCCGTGGTCAAATCCAGTTGATAAACGTCGTGGAAGCGAGGGTCGCGATCGTTCAAGCCAATGATGATGTCATTGGGGGTTTGTTTAGGGACTCCGTAAATCTGGGCTGAAACGCCCTCAATCGAGGTTAAATTACGGACTGTAGGCGCGGCTTCACCCAGCAATTCGGGCTCAACCGCGTAGATCTGAAAATTTTCATTGCCACCTTGGTCTTGAGCGTAGAGAATATAGCGGCCATCGGCACTCCAAAAATAAATGTGAATGGGGCGCTCTCCATCGGCTGTGACGGGACGAGCGGCTTCCATCGGCTCATCAATACCTTTCACCCAAACGTTCATAACGTCGTCGAGCGCTTTCTGAAAGGCAAGAAATTGACCGTCTGGGGAAAGTTGCGCCCCAATAATTTCAGGATCGCCAAAGAACAATTCGCGATCGATGAGAGGGGGTAGGGAGCCCTGAGCTGCGGGTGTTTCGGCGGCGATCGCTCGACTGCCTAGCAGCGGTAAGCGGGGGCTGTTGAATCCAATCCCAATCCAGCTAACTGACATCAGGATCAGACCGGTACCCAATTGAAATCGCTTCATGACGGATATGCACTCCACGAAGGTTGTCATGGTGCAACCCTAGCAAGGCGTCGCCACCACATCCCATATCGAAACGTCATCCGGATGTATGACTTTTGTCATGGGGATCAGTCCAGGGTTCTCCTAAGATCGAGAAGCGATGTCTAGATCGAGAAGCGACGTCTCCAAATCTCTGCGGTATAGGCGATGACAGCTCGGGCAATTCCTCAGGTCCCTACAACCATTGCTTCCATCCCCAAAATCTTGCGCTACGTCGAGTGGGCATTTCTGGGCATGGTGACACTGCGGGTCCTGTTTCCCATCCTCTCCAAATCCATCCCTTACGATGTAGGGGGTGGTGACTATCTCAACTTCACGGTGCTGGTAATCCTGGCTGTCCTAAGCGTGGTGTTTCCCATCGATCGCCCCCTATGGCAGCGGCAAGCCTACATCTTTATTGAAATCGCCTGCCTGTTGCCAACACGCATGTTTAGCGATTGGGGCCTCGATCCCTTTCTCTATCTGTTCTTGGTCAAAAGCTGCTTCTTGCTACGTCGTCGGGATGTTGCCTTCACAGCTGTCTTCGCAGGAATTGCGTGGCATTTTAGCTATGCGTGGCGGCTGTCGCACAATCTGTCTACTCCCATCGAGCAGCTAGAGGAAGAGATCCAGCGGAGCATACAGGCGATTCAGGATGTTCCGCAACTGCTCATGATTGATGCGCTCTTCAACAGCATCGTGATTTATGTCCCCTTCAGTCTGCTAATTATCTTGCTGTGTTTGGCACTGATATCGGAGCGCAAGAGTCGTCAGCAAGTATCGGCGCTGGCTGCAGAAGTGGAGGTGCTGGCGGCGGATTTGGAGCGCACCCGCATTGCGCGGGATATTCACGATTCGCTGGGACATACCCTAACAACCTTGGATGTGCAGCTAGAACTGGCCCAAACGCTGCATACCGCCAATCCCGATCGCGCTCTACGCGCCTTGAACCAGGCGAAAGGGTTGGCCAGCCAGTCCCTCCAGGAGGTACGGCGGGCGGTTGCAACCATGCGACAAGGCCAGTTTGACCTCAGCGCTGCGTTGACTGCGCTGGTGGAGCAGATGAATCAAG
>JBCBJE010000441.1:0-5137 GCA_038523735.1 Cyanobacteria bacterium J06626_18
AGGCAATATCGGCAAGCAGTAGCCCCTGCAGGCTGTCAGTGGCGTCGACATCGTACTGGGTCACCAGCACCGTTTGGTCATAGAGTCGGAAAACGCCAATCTCAAGACGGCCAAAAGCATTGTCGCGGTTAGCGATGATGAGGTGCAAAATCTGGAACTGGGCTTGATGGCCTATCGCGTGAATTCCCATAGCCGCCTGATTATCCGCACCTACGACCAGCTGTTTACCGACAAAGTCGCGCAGCTGTTTCCCTATGCCCAGGTCCTGTGCTCGTCAGCCTTGTCGGCAGAAGCCTTCGCCGGAGCCGCGTTTGGTGAAAATGTGATTGGCCTTTTCCGACTCTATGACCAAACGGTGCTGGTGACCCAGTACGATGTCGACGCCACTGACAGCCTGCAGGGGCTACTGCTTGCCGATATTGCCTATGGCTATGGGGTCGTTCCGGTTTGGCATGGGTCTAAAGGCAACCCCCCCCGCATGATGCCTTCGGACGATATCAAACTATGTGCGGGCGATCGCTTGGTGGTCCTTTCCACCATCCGCGGCTTGCGACGCATCGAACAAGGTGATCTAGCCCCCAAGCAGTGGCAGGTCCAAATTCTACGGGCCAAAGCCAATGATTCTGTGTTTGAAGGGGGAACTGAAATTTCGCTTATCACAGGATGTGACATCGGCGAAGCCCGTGGCTTGATGAATCAGCTCCCTGCCATATTTCCTCATCGCCTATATCTCCACCAGGCACTGCGATTGGTCCGCCGCCTCGCCCGCCTGCGTGTAGAGGCAGAGCTTTTGCCCCTTGAGGATCGAGTGGGGAAGGGAGCATGAGGGAGTAGGCGTGGGGGAGGGTATGAGGGTAGAAGGGGGATGGAGGGATGGGGAGATGGGGAATAGGGAATAGGGAACAAAAGAAGGGTAATGGGTAATGGAATGGGGCGTGGGGGAGCAAAATCTCGTAAGGGCGAGGCATTTGGCCACTATCTATGCCACACATCGAGACTCTACGCTCCAAATGCCTTGCCCCAACACCACCAACTATCAACTATCAACCAAGAACCAAGAACCAAGAAAACAACCAAGAACCATCCTCATCGATCAACTGTAATCCGATATCGAGGCCGCGGCAGTGGTTCGACTACGGGAGGTTTTTCGTGCTGCAGGATGATCATGTTGTCGCCGACGACGGGACTGCGGGCGAGTAGATTGCCATCGGGCGATCGCAGTTCCACATCGTCGAAGGCCATTTCGCCGGAGCGCTGTTTGAAGGTGTTGGCGAGTTCTTCCTGCTCGTAGGTTGAGAGCCGATACCACCCATTTGTTAGGTTGACAGTTAGCTGGTTGTGGCTGAAGTCGGCCTGCACCGATTCGACCAAGCCATTGCCATTGCTGAGGGCACCACTGGTGAGCTGGGTTTGAATTGCGGCCATGCGATCGCGCTCGGCGGGGTCCAGTTCTAGCTCTGCTGCGGGAGGTTCGGGTATCGGGGTTGGGGTGGGTTCGTCTAGGGCGATCGGTGGTTCAACCGTGGGGTCTGCTTCAGTTGCAGGGGCCGTGGTTGGTGGCGTGGTTGTCGGTGCCTCTGCAACAGGCATATCTGCAGTCGGTCCATCCGCTGCCACCGAAGGTTGCCGGACGCCGTTTGCCAGAACCAGCAATAGTGCCAGCCCACCTAGCAAGATGCCACTCAGAATCGGGTCAGAGAGGGTCGCTGCAGCAGGGATGCGGCTTCTCACGCCTACCAAAAGGCGTCGCCAAGATGCCAGCCCCCATCGCCCAACGGGCGCCAGCCATGCCAACGCCTCCCGAGTAGAGGTTGCCTGAGGTGGAGGCTCCTGCGGTGCAGTCAACTCGTCCTCCCAATCCAACGCATCTTGTTCCCATGCATCCGGCGATGTTTCCTGACTGGTCGGAGCAGGAATATCACTCTCGATCGGAGACGAATCGATGTCGTCAGTCCATTCCGCCTCTGAAGGCTGAGGCGTCGACTCATCAGGGGGCGTAGGATCCTCTGGCATCTTTCTTGGGACAACTTTACATAGTGCATTGTCTCTCAATTCGGCCAGCTATTCTCAATATCCTCGAGGACTTGGTCGAGCTCCGTGCCGCCTACGTAGCTAGTGATGCCGGTCCAAAAGGTGCCGGTACCGACTGCTCCCGGCATCATATCGGAGCCATCGAATCGGACAACATCGGCATTGAAAAGAATCTCGGCTTGTTGGCGTGAGACCTCATCAGGATAGACATCTAGGGACACCTGCTGATGAGGCGAAATGAAGCCACCCAGTTCAGCCCAGATTTCGTGGGGGGTCGGAGAGGCTAAATACTCCAAGAGGGCACGCGCTTCGGGAGTGTCGTTAAACATAGCGAAGACGTCCCCAGCGACGAGAACCGGGTTGCCGTATTGAGGATCAATACCCGGCAGTGGAAAGATGCTGACATCGGTCCCCAATTCCACGGTTTCGGGGAAGAAGGATGAGATGAAGTTGGCCTGACGGTGCAGATAGCATCCTGGAGTTTCTTCGAAGAGAGGACGAGGCGAATCGCCGAAGGGGGTGCTGAGGACACCAATGGAACCGCCAACAACATAGTCAGGATTGAGCGCAATTTCGCCAAACCGCTCGAATGCGACCTTGACGCGATCGTCGTTGAAGGGAATCTCATGCGTAATCCACTGGTCATAGGCTTCGGGACCGGCAGTTCGGAGCATGATGTCCTCGACCCAATCGGTCCCCACCCAGCCCGTCGCGTCACCGCTTTCTATGCCTAAACACCAGGGAGTGCCGCCGTCTTGCACAATCTGTTCAGTTAGTGCGGTCAGTTCATCCCAGGTAGTCGGAATCTCGTATCCACCAGCAGCGAAAGCCTGTGGATTGTACCAAACCAGGCTTTTAACCGAGGCTCGATACCATACGCCATAGAGTTCACTGTCAACGGTGGCCAAGTCTAGCCAATCCTGAGAATAGTCGTCTTGAAGCTCCATAAACTCGCCGATGGGAACCAGCCTACCCTCCTCCGCAAAGTCGCGCATCAGCCCCGGTTGGGGGAACATAGCGATATCTGGTGCATTGCCGGAATCGACACGAGCTGGCAACGTAATCGCAAAAGTGTCGGTTCCCTCGTAAACCACATCAATGCCAGTTTCTTCCTCAAAGGGTACTAGGGCTTGTTCTAGTTTTTCCTGTTGCTCACCGACGATTACGCCAAGCACCGTAACTGTATTGGCGCCGTCAGCAGTATCAGAGTTCTGGCCGTCACAGGCCGCGATCGCGCAGGCCAATCCCGCGATTGCAATCAAACGAGGATACAAGCAAGTTTTCTTCATGGTGTTTTGTTTGGGGAGATCTTTGAATAACAGCATCAGACGCCAATTGGCATTGCTGCTGTCGTCGCATATCGACAGGTATTTTTGTGAAAAAGCCTACAAGAATGCGGCCCAGCATACAAACTTAGAACGACTCTCACCCTGCAACAAGGGGAAGTGGGTAGAGCAAAGGAGGGTTTTTGGTAAAACATTGCAATTTGTTCCGTGGCGTTTTGGGGGATGTCAGGAACCCACTACGATAGCCACAGTGATGTGAACAGCCAACCATTGATAGAAAGCTACTAGAAAGCTATTCACAGGAGAGAACTTCTCCAGCACCTTTGTTGAATCTGCCAGTTTTCGATAATGACTGAACCTAATACTCAAATCTGTCCTGTCTGTAACGTCAAAATTATGGTGGGCGTTGTGGGTGGCGATCGTGTCCTGTTCTCTTCAGGCAATCCTGGCACACGAGCCCGATTGTGGGCGCGGGTTTGCCAATACGTCAACAAACCTGGATGTATCAATTCTCAGGGAGAAACGCAGCAACCCACTAAAGATGATTACTTCAAACCTGACGCACCCAGTTAAAAAAAGTCTGGAATTGTAAGATCCATCTTGATTTCACGCTTGAACCTTAGAAACCTGAGCCATAATGACACACGAAATTCCGTCTTGAACCATCGGACTAGGTTATGAAGCTATTGACGTACCCTCGCTTATTACTGTGGATGCCCGTTGCCCTAACGCTGGCAGCTGGATTCGCCGCTCCGAAAGTATCGGCTCAAACGGTTGTCCTCTACAATCCCATCCAGCTACCCAAGGGCAACGAAATTACCGATACTCTCTCAGAACAGGACATCCCGACTGGATTTGGAGGTTTTGCGCGTGACTATACGGTTTACCTGGAAGGGGGAGACCAAGTCGCCATTGACCTTACATCCGAGGAGTTCGATACGCTAGTTACCCTTATGGGACCCGACGGTAACGCTGTGGGTGAAAACGATGATGGGCCTGATGGCACGACCAACTCGCTGCTGTTTGCTCGGGTTACTGAAACAGGCACCTATACAGTGCGCGTACGATCCTACGCCGGTCAGGGAACAGGCCAGTTTTTTCTGAAAGTCGCTCGCCTTAGACCCGTCGATGGCTAGAGAATTCCACATCTAGATAGAAAAATGCATTTCGCTCACTTGATACAGAATCGCAAGACTTTACAGTTCTCTAGAGAGCCACTTCAGACGGTTGGTCGTCTGGACGCGTTTATGAAGAGGGCGATCGTGACTGGACATCCAGTTCGACAACTTTAACTTTGGCCGAATGCTTGCGATGGGTTCTGACAGTTTGTTATGTTAGTCAAGCGCTCAACGCAGCGCTCTAGCCGGGATAGCTCAGCTGGTAGAGCAGAGGACTGAAAATCCTCGTGTCGGCGGTTCAAGTCCGCCTCCTGGCATCAGTCTGGCGATTGACACAACGTCTGTCATACGCCATCAGTAACGCTCTAACTTGTGCGTACTCCTAATCTTAATCAACGAAGTCAAACCTTTGTTGTTTTTGCGACTTGTGATTTGCAACGACCTCTAGGGCTTCATTTGAAAATCTCCCTGCGGGCTGAGATGGGCTGACGCTGTAGTAATCTTTTCGATCGGTAGCTATGTGTCTGGCCTGAACTGTCTATGGTTAACTGACTGAATCATAGACAGAATAAATGGATTTTTATTCTGATTTCTTGTGAGGTGCCCGGTAGAGGGAACAAGTGTTGTTCTCGGTAGAAAGACTATGTATCGCGTTGAGTATCGTTGCAGAAAAAAGTATACAGCATCACATTATCTGAGTCG